>JAJYBW010000121.1 GCA_021778815.1 Acidobacteriota bacterium
GCTCCGCACGGTAGATGGGGTTGAAGGAGTTGGTGGAGGAGATGTGCCAGCCGACGCCGAGGGCGGGATTGATTTGTTTGACGTGGTGATAGATGGCGGCGTAGGTTTCGCGGAGGCTGTCGGTCCATAGCATCTCCCATGCGAGGAGCTCGGGATAGCGGAGCATGAGACGCCAGAGCTCAACATAGTAGCCGTCGACGGGGCGCTGGGATTTGCGGCCGGCGGTGACGAAGGCGGCGAGGGCGAGGAAGCCTTGACGGGCGCGGTCGGGATTGATGCCGCGGGCTTTCGCTTTCTGAATGCAGAAGGGGCAGAAGCAGGTGACCTGGAGCGGGTTGATGTCGCGGCCTTCCTGCTCCGCACCGAGAGCGTTGGAGAATGCGCCCTGACGTTCGGAACACCACATGATGCCGTCGATGTCGTAGGAGCGGGACCAGTCTTCGACAATACCGAGAAGGAAATTGCGGTAGTTGGGATTGTTGAAGCAGACGGTGTCGGCGTGGTTGCCGGAGAGATCGATTTCCTGAAGGGCTGCGATGTTGGGGAGGTTGGAGCGGAAGGCATCCTCAAACCAGCAGATGGTTTTTAGGTTGCGCTTGCGGGCGGCGGGGAGGACGTCGGCAAGGACGTCGTAGCTGCCGAGGTCGGTGGCGCGAGTGCCGTGGAAGACGGTGTTCTTGTAGTACTGGGGGTGGATAGTGGCGTAGTTGCCGCCAGTGAAGCTGCCGGTATCGTACTGCTGCTTGCCGTGGTCGGGGAGGGGCTGGCCGGGGATTTGGCGACCGGCGATGCCGCGACCGTAGGTGAAGGTGGCGAGGAAGAGAGTGTTGACGCCGGCATATTGCTGGAAGTTGTCGAGGACTTTTTCTGTTCCTTCATCGACGAAGGAGACAGCGCCGACCTGGATGCCGATGGTTTTTTTGTTGGGGGTGGCGGCTCGGGTGGTGCTGGGATCGGGGAGCGCGGAGGCTGAGTCGGGGAGAGAGGCGGTGAGGGCGGCGGCTGCGGCGGTCTGAAGGAAAGCTCTGCGATCCATTTGTACCTCGACGCTGTTTGATATTGGCTGGGATCTGATTTGGAGTGCTGTGTGACCCGCAAGGCGAGGCGGGAGCGTGGCTACGAGTCGGGGCGTTCGGGTTGCCAGGGGTCGATGGGATCGCGGTGGAGGCGGTCCTCGCGATCTTGTTGCTGCTCCTGCTGGCGGCGTTTTTCTTGTTCTTCGCGTTCTTCGCGGCCGTCGCTCATGGGAAAAAATCCTCGCTGAGAATAGTGTAAGAGAGTGGCGGGATTGTTGGCGTGCGAACGCTCATCTATCCCACCCTAGCCGCAAACGGCGCGGCTAGGATGGGGCACCCGGAGATTTTTCGAGGGATGAAGCGGAGTGGAAGCTGGCGGCATCCGATAGAGAAGAAGACTTCGATAGGGTGCGGCTCGGCAGAGGCGGCACACATAACAGCAAAGAGCGAAGAGGAGACAGGATGAAGACGCGCACATTGGGAAAGAGTGGACTGAAGGTATCGGAACTGGGATTTGGCGCGATGGGGATGAGCTTTGGGCTGGGGCCGGCGAAGGATAAGAAGGAAATGATCGCGCTGCTGCATGCGGCTGTGGATCGCGGGGTGACGTTTTTCGATACGGCGGAGGTGTATGGGCCGTTCGTGAATGAAGAATTGGTGGGGGAAGGGCTGGCTCCTTATAAAGGGAGGGTTGTGATCGCGACGAAGTTTGGTTGGGAAGGCAATCCTGAGGAGAGCGGAAAGTGGAGTGCGCTGAACAGCCGGCCGGAGCATATTAAGGAAGTGGCAGAGGCGTCGCTGAAGCGGTTGAGGGTGGAGGCGATTGATTTGTTCTATCAGCATCGCGTGGACCTGGAGGTGCCGATTGAAGATGTCGCGGGCGCGGTGAAGGAGCTGATCCAGCAGGGCAAGGTGAAACATTTTGGATTGTCGGAGGCGGGAGCGAAGACGATTCGCAAGGCGCATGCGGTGCAGCCGGTGACGGCGCTGCAGAGCGAATACTCCTTGTTTTGGCGGGAGCCGGAAGAGACGGTGATGCCGACGCTCAAGGAGCTGGGGATTGGGTTTGTTCCGTTCAGTCCGCTGGGAAAGGGATTTTTGACGGGGAAGATTGACGCGAAGACGAAATTTGACAGCACCGATTTTCGCAGCATCGTGCCTCGGTTCAGCGAGGAAAATCGAACGGCGAACCAGGCGCTGGTGGATGTGATTCGGAGGTTTGCGGAAAAGAAGAAGGCGACGCCGGCGCAAATAGCATTAGCGTGGCTGCTGACGAAAGCTCCGTGGATTGTGCCAATTCCTGGGACTACAAAATTGGAGCGTTTGGAGGAGAATCTTGGAGCGACGCAGATTGAGCTGAGCGAGGAGGATGTACGCGCGCTGGAAGAGGCATCTTCCAAGGTGAAGATTGAAGGCGCGCGTTATCCGGCATTCCATGCATCGCTGGTGGGGCGATGAGCGAACGGCGCTAGAGGAGAGGCGATGGAGATCCAACGAGTGGGGAAGCGGCCGTCGGAGAAGGGTTCCGCGGATTGGTTCACGGGAGCGGTGCGGCTCGACCGGTTATTTGATGCGCCGGAGCCGGCGCGGGTGGCGGGCGCGAGCGTGACGTTTGAGCCGGGAGCGCGGACGGCGTGGCACACGCATCCGCTGGGACAGACGCTGATTGTGACGGCGGGCTGCGGACGAGCGCAGCGGTGGGGCGGCCCGGTGGAGGAGATTCGGCCGGGGGACGTGGTTTGGTTTTCTCCGGGAGAAAAGCATTGGCACGGAGCGGCGGCGACCACGGCGATGACGCATCTGGCAATTCAGGAAAAACTGGATGGGAAGATGGTGGAGTGGATGGAGCCGGTGAGCGATGCTCAATATGAGGGTGGGGCTTGAGCGCGGCCGCGGTGCGTCGGCCCCTATAAACGGAATGTGCCCTGAATCGTCTTTTCATGGGGTAGCATGTTTGCAGATGGAGATGAATCGGCAGGGTTAGTTCATGCCAGTGATCGGGTTCCCGCAGGTGGGAATAGGCGGGAGATCAATGTTTGCGCTACTCGTCTGTCCTAGATCGCTGGACTTGTTGAATGGAGAGATTGCTTGCAGTGTACCTCCGATGCGGGGCATAAAGTTGAGCCACTTCTTCCAGGATCGCGCCGACCGCCGATTGAATCGCTGACCGGGCTTCGATTTTTAGCGGCGTTGTACGTGGTGCTGTATCACACGCACGCACGGGTTGCCAAAGCGCACAGGCTGCTACACGTTCGTGGCTTACTTTTTTTGCGTCACGGTTACCTCGCTGTAACTCTGTTTTTCATCCTCTCGGGCTTTGTTCTGACCTATAACTATGCAGATCGATGGACTCAATCGTCATTTCCCAAATTCTTTCGAGCCCGTCTAGCGAGAATTTATCCTGTTTATGTCCTCGCTCTTCTTTGCCAAGTGCATTTTTATTGGAAGCATGCGACCTTTCTAAAGACTGCGGCAGTCCTTCTGATGGTGCAGTCATGGACAGTGATGCCATCCGATCTTCCAGGAGCGTGGAACTTTCCGGCCTGGACCTTGTCGATTGAGATATTTTTTTACCTCTGCTTTCCATTCCTTTTATTCACCCTGCGGAGGATACGGAGAAGAACACTCGCACTGTGGATCACATGCCTGGTAAGCATTGCGCTGGGAGGGGCACAGGCGGCGTTAGCCGGACGTGTTAGCTGGTTTACCGTACATATTCCGCTGCCTCTGCTCCGGCTGCCCGAGTTTTACCTTGGAATGTTGCTCGTTGATTATTCTCCAAAGAAAACGCCAATAGGAAGATGGCCGATGATCGCGACTCTTGCTGCGACGTTCGCTTTATTGGCGCTGAATACTCATCGCTTTGTGCTGTTGATTATTTTTCCGTTTGGCGCGCTGATCTGGCTGCTCGCGAACCGTCCAAGTCTACTGCGACGGGTCCTTGAATCGAAATTGTTCGTGCTGCTGGGAGCAGCGAGTTACGCGATTTACCTGCTGCAGGATCCGGTGAGCCGGTGGCTCAATCTATGGAATGTTTCGAATCTTGGAGTGTTGGCGGGTTCGTTTCTGTACATTTGCGTGCTCACGGTGGTTGGAATTGCGGTGTTCTTCTGGTTTGAGCAACCCATGCGCTGGTGGATTCGTCGCTGAGAAATTGGCGTCGGGCTGAAACGCCGGACTGAACTTCTGCGGGAGGCGTAAGCGTCAGGGCGCGGGGAGAATCTTCAGGCCCATTGCTTGAGTTGCGGGTAGCGGGCGTAGATGCGGTGCTGATCGGCGGATGAAAGTTGGGCGAGGCGGATGGGCTGATCCTGCGGGCGCGTTTGCTTTTGATTGAGGACATTCATCAGGCTCCACTCGCGTTGCGGATGAGCGGGTTCGTGCGCGGGCAGATCGTAGCGGGTGAAATCGATGACCCTGTGCGGACCGTGGCTGACCCAGTTTTGCAGGAGCGCCAGGCGGAACTCATCATTCATGTACCACCAGATTTCCAAATCTTTTTCGGAGCCGGGCGCGCCGGTGCCTTTGGCGACGAAGCGGTAGTTGAGCGCGTTGTTGTTGGGATTGTGAGCGCGCCACTTCATGCCGAAGTCGCCTTCGGTGAGGACTTGCGTGTCGGGCCAGCGATCGCGAACGGCTTGCAGCCACCAGGTGAGGTCGTCGTCGTGGCCGATCGAGACTTCCCAAATGCCGGTGACCCAGCCGAAGCCGTTGAGCGCGTGGCCGCGATCGAAGTGCATGGCGGTGGTGGCCATCATCTCGTGGCGGCCGGCCTGTTCGCCTAGATTGCCGACGGTTTCGATGGGGCCGACGCCCATGCGACTATTAAAGCCACCTTGAAAACCATTGCGGCGCGCGGCGAGAAAATCGCAGGTCCAGCCATCGAGACAAACGCAATCGATAAAGTCGGCGGGACCCTGCGCGGGCTTTAGATAATGTTCGCGGCTGGGATAGTAGGGGTAGCAAATGCCGCCGTCGCCATCGCCATTGTCGATGCCGTGCTGGCTCCAGATCTGACCCTGGCAGACGTGAATGCCTTCTTCGGTCGCGAGGAAGCGCTGATTTTCCGCGTCCATGAAACCAGCGATCAGCGACTGCGGGCGATAGCCGTTGCCGACCATGTTGGAGACAAGCTTGAGCGCGCTGTGGATGGTGAGGCGGATTTGCTCGCGTGTGTTGTACATGGGGGCGAAGTAGCCGCCGGGGATGAAGGTGATTTCATCACCATAGCGGTCATGGTAGGAGGCGAGCAGGCGGCGGGCTTGCTGGTACTCGCGGCGAGTGTCGTTGAGCGCGAGCCAACTGATGGCCCAGGTCATTTTGCCGTTGGGACAGCCGCGGGCAAAGGCTTCGCGGCGGGAGCGGATGTGTTGCGGGGTGTTGAGGGCGGACTCGTCCTGGCCGATGGAGCGGTTGGGAGAGACTTCAATTTGATTGACGCGAACGACGGAGATGTGGGTGAGGTAGCGGCCTCGCAGCGGGCTTGGGTTCGCGGAGAGCGGCGACGATGCGACGGCAGGGAGGGCGAGGGCAGTGGCGGCGCTGGTGGCGCGGGCGAGGAATTCTCTTCGAGTCCAGGGAGGGTTGGTCACGGTTGATTCTGACTATATAAGGTGGAGGCGGCCTGGTAATGCGAAATCCCGCGATCCTATGGGGCACCCTCGTGGATGCAGTGCGGAAGGCCAGGAAGAACTGTAAACGCGATCCGTTTTATACGGCCCGCAGAAGCCAGTGGGTTGAGAAGATCATCGGGAGCAAACCATATGGTAGTGAAGCACACTGTCGACACGCTGACAGTGATAATAGTTATAAGTTAGCGGCAGGCCATACTCCTGATGCATCTCATCTTTAGTGTCGAACAGTGCTGGCACCCACCCTCCGAAAATTTCATACTCAGGGAAGACACAGCTGATGAATCCATTGTCGTTCTCGTAAAGGATTGGCGGATATTTTGGGCTATGCGCATCTGCTCCATTCCCTCCCTCTACAGGCATTCCAAACGGGATTGAGTCGCATTTATCTCTCGCCACTCGGTCCGCGATGGCATCGTAGTTCTGCTCGGCCGTTGGACCCTGGGACAGCCGCAGCCGGGACAGCCGGATGACACCGAGTTCGTCTCGTGCTGCGTCGTTGCCCTGCTGGGCGGCGAGCGAGATCCATTGTTCCGCGGCGGTCATATTTTTCGCGACGCCATCGCCTTTTTCATACGCCAGGCCCAGGTTATATTCCGCTGGGGCATAGCCCGTCTTTGCTCCCTGCCCATACCAATAGGCCGCTTCCTGAGGATTCTTCGCTGTTCCATACCCTTCAGAGAAAAACTGACCCAGCTTGTTGGCTGCGGCGGGGTTTCCCTGAGTGGCGGAACGCTGCATCCACTCGAAGGACTTGATGGGGTCTTCCGGTATGCCTGTGCCAAAGGCGTAGGCCAGCGCCAGATTGTATTGCGCTGCTTTGTCGCCTCGCTGCGCGGAGGCCAGGAGCTGATTGAAGTCGGAGCCGGACACGACGGAAGCGACGATTTGCGCGGGATTATCCTGATAGCCAAAGGAAAGGTCCCAGACCAGGCCGGCGAGTCCGGTGGCATCGCCCGTTCGCCAAAGGCTGGCACGATCGAGAGATCCCGTGAGGCCTTTTTTGCGCGCCTCTGCGATGGCCGCGTTCAGGGATTTAAAGTCCTGTGGAAGCGCCACCGTGCTCCAATTGGGAGATGCCACGGGTTGCATGGTTAGGCCATTCAGGCCGGAAATCATCATCAATCCGGTGTGGGTCGAAGGTGAATAGTAGTTCACCGTAACCATATAGGGATTGCCCTTCATGACGATGACACCGACGGGAATCGCATCGCTGTGCCAGCTTCGTTTCGCCTGCGCTGTCATGGATGCCATTGTCGCGGGGGAAAACTCCGGCGAAGCAGAGTCTTGCGGGGCGGTGCGGGGTGGCAGAACCGGCGCCCTGCCTGGTGCGATCATCGCTTGCGCCATGGCTTTGAGGGCCGGGGATCCAAAGCGCTCCGCTTTTTTGAGTGCAGCCATGGCCGCTGCATAGTTCCCGAGACCCTGCTGTGCCGCGCCGGCGTAGAACCAGGCTTCGCCATCGGTGGGATTTTCGGCGGTAGCGCGATTCGCCAGCGCTGCAAGGCCGCGCCAGTCCTGCTGGCTCTCCAGTTGCATTGCCTGCGCTTCCATCTGCGCGTTCATGGCCCATACGGAGGGCACGGAAAATGCCAAGAGCGACACGAAGCAGATTGCCAGAACACCCCTGGTTGCGGAAAAGCCGTAGCTCATTGCTTACACCCTCTGAATAATGGAAGCCGTGGGGGCGGCAACAGCAGTGACTGTGATTTTACGGCATTGCCGTGTACCGGGTGGCTATGGAAGGTTAAAGAGGAAGGTGTATTCGGGCGGTGAGACAAAGAATTGCATCCGCACCTGATGTTTTTGTTTCGCAGGCTTCGGCGATGAAGAAATAAAAGCTGACGTGGATTTCATCGTGCTTGCGCGGAAAGGTGCTTGTGGCGGATGGGGTGGGCGGATGATCCCCGCGTGGGGATGGGACTACTCGCCGAATTTGTTGCTGGTGCGGCGAGCAGGGCCGTTCGACTTAATTCGGCTGAACCGATGCGTCCGCCCTCTTGTTGTTGCACGATGACTCTGACGGTGCTGGTCTTGATCGGGATGCGAATCATGAAAGGGAACTGCGATGCAACTTCCGGCAGATTCGCCGGATCCGACGAGTGGGCGATGAGTGTCACCGTTTGCGTTTTTGAGGCGAGAACATTTCCGTCCTGATTCAGGCTGGCGGCGGCTACAATCAGCTGCGCGGTGCTGGTCCCATTTTGTGTTGGATCAAACTTAAGATTCTTCGATTCCACGTCAACCGTGAATCCGACCGTTTGGGTATCGGGATGGCGCACCACACTCGACAGTGCCAAGTTTAAGGAGTTGAAGGGGATGGTGGACTGCACGGCCTCAGAAAGCCTCATCAACCGCTGCTGTCGTGCATCGATCGGTGGGCCGAGGCCGGGGCCGACGGCGTGATGTTCGCGGAGGACTGGGGGACCCAGAACCAGCTGCTCGTCAGCCCACGGCTCTGGCGCCAGGCCTTCCGGCCCGACTTCGAGCGCCTGGTCGGCCACGCGCACGAGCGCCGGCTCCACGTCCTGATGCACTCCTGCGGCTACATCGCGCCCAAGATCGCCAAGAAGGTGAGCCCGGTCACCGTGAAGCGTATCGCGGTCGCGGGACTGGTCCTGTTGGCCTTGAATCTGCTCGGCGTCTATTAAGCACAGGAAGTAAACGGTCTCGCGCCACGCCAGCGCTGGCCATCATTACTTTTCAGGAGGATCGCAATGATTGAAAGCATGACCATGCTGGATGACGTGGCCTTTGCCAAGGCCATGCTTGACAAGAAGGAGCTGAGCAACGCGGATCTCGTGTTCTCACTCCGGAATCTGCTCCGGATGAAGTACTATCCCGTGGCCGTGAAGTTTTTCTTCGACCAGGCGGAGTTGGACGCGTTCATGGCGAAGAAGGACGAATACAAGGTTCCGTCCCATCCCTTTACCTTCTGCCATTACCTGGCCGCCTCGCGCCAGCGGGGCGATATCCTGCTCGGCACCATGAAGGGGATCGGCTGCACCAATGCCCAGTTTGTCTGGGGCTGGAAGGAGATCGACGAAGGCGAGGTGAAGAGCCACCTGAAGTACGCCAAGGACATGGCCCAGGCGGAACGGATCGTCAAGTCGAAGAAACGGCTGGGCAAGGGGCTGCTGGCCTTTGCCACGGCGCCGTTGCACAAGGCGCCCTTCAAGCCCGATGTGATCCACGGCATGAGCGACGTGCTTCAGGCCTATCATCTGGGCAACGACTGGTCGGCCGCGCACGACATCTTCCCCTTTGAGATGACCATGACCATGAACAGCTCGGCCTGTCACGGCGTGGCCGCGGCGTTCCTCACCAAGAAACCGAACATTACGCCCATG
>JAJYBW010000122.1 GCA_021778815.1 Acidobacteriota bacterium
TATCCGCTGGTGGCGAAGCGAGGCCGCGGAATCCGTGTCGAAGATGTCGACGGCAGTCAGTTTCTCGATTTTGCCGCGGGTATTGGTGTCTGTTCCACCGGTCATTGTCATCCAGAAGTGGTGAAGGCGATCCAGGATCAGGCTGCAGAATTGATCCACATGTCGGGCACGGATTTTTATTATGAGGCGATGATTCAGCTGGCCGAGCGTGTGTCGAAAATTGCTCCCATGCCCGGGCCCCACAAGTTTTACTACGGCAACTCCGGGGCGGAGGCGGTTGAGTGCGCGCTGAAGCTGGCCCGCTACCACACGGGGCGGCAGAACATCATCGCGTTCTATGGTGCATTTCATGGCCGCACTATGGGAGCGCTTTCGCTGACGGCGTCGAAGGCCCAGCAACGGCGCCGGTTCGGCCCGCTTGTTCCCGGCATCACGCATGTCCGCTATCCCTACGCCTATCGCGGATGCAGCGGCGGCCCGCAGGAGGAAGAGGCCTTCGCGCTGGGTTGCGCTCGCTACATTGAAGAGAAACTGTTCAAGACGACGATGCCGCCGGAAGAAGTGGCCGCAATTTTTGTCGAGCCGATTCAGGGCGAAGGCGGCTATGTTGTAGCGCCGACAATTTTCATGCAGGAGTTGCGAAAGATCTGCGATCGTCACGGCATTCTGCTGGTCGCGGATGAAGTGCAATCTGGCGTAGGTCGCACCGGAAAATGGTGGGCCATCGAGCATTCCGGGGTCGAGCCGGACATCGTTTGCATTGCCAAGGGGATCGCGAGTGGCATGCCGTTGAGCATTTGCATGTCTCGCGCGGGCATCATGGATTGGAAGCCCGGCTCACACGCGTCCACGTTCGGCGGCAATCCGGTTGCGATTGCAGCTGCGATGGCGACACTGGATGTTCTGGAGCGCGAAGGCGTCGCCAATGCTGCTAAGGTTGGGGAGTCAATCCAGCAGCGGCTGAAGACGTGGCCGAAGAAACATCCGATTGTTGGCGACGTGCGCGGACGCGGACTGATGATCGGCATTGAAATTGTCAAAGATCAAGCCACGCGCGAGGCCGCAGCCGATTGGCGCAACCAGATTGAAACCCTGGCCTTTGACCGCGGACTGCTCATCCTGGGCTGTGGCGAGACCTCCATCCGGTTGGCTCCCCCGCTGATCGTATCGCAGGAGGAAGCCGACATCGCCCTCGACATTCTGGAAGAAAGCATCTCCGAGATCGAGCGGCAACATATGCCGGCCCTGGCCGGCGCCAAGGCCTAGGTGGCTGATTTGACAACAGGGGCAGCACGAATTCGCTGCCCTTGGAGCGAGTCGCTTGCTAGAGTGGTTTCACACCCCTTATGCAATCGATTTCCCAATTAAGGCACGCCCGTCTGTCTTTCCTTGAGAGGACGCTGGGTTGGCTAGATCAGGCAGCGGCTCGATCCACGCGATCACCCAAGCATCCGGCGCATTTGATGACCGGTCTGCGGGGAGAAGACGCCACCTATTTTTATCTCCGCGAACTGGGTTATACGATTGTGGCTCGGCGTTGGAGCAGCCCGAAACTACGTGGGGATATCGACCTGATTGGATGGGATGGCGAATGGCTATGCTTCATCGAAGTGAAGACGAGAAGCTCGCGTACTTTTCAACCAGCGGAAGTGGCCGTTGACCAGGAGAAGCGAACCAACCTGGCGCGCATGGCGAGAGAATACATCCGCCAGCTAGAGCATTCGGAAATGATCCCGGTTCGATTCGATGTTGTGTCGGTTTATTTTCCTGGAGGAAGGCCGGAATTTGAATTGTTTCGCGGGGCCTTCAACTGGAATGATGCCGCCCTGTCAGGATTTCGCGCCAGCGAATGAGGCGTGCGTCAGCGGAACAAAGTCTCCAGCCTCGGCACTGTAGGTCAGCACTGTCGCCGTGGGAATATCAAACACCCATCCATGCAATCTGACTTCCTTTGACGCCACGGCCTTCGCCACCGCAGGATGCGTCAACAAATTGACAAGCTGAACCAGAACGTTTTCACGCACCAGGATATCCAGCTTGGTCGCCTCGCTTTTGCTGGCGTGCTGTTCTTCAATTACCTGCGTCGCGGCATTGGCAAAGTTCAGCCAGCGTGCCACTTCCGGAAGCGCATTCAACTGTTCGCTGCCGCTGAGAAGGGCCGTCATTGCCCCGCAGCCGGAGTGACCACAGACAACAATATCGGGCACGCCCAGGACCGCTACGGCGTATTCAATGCTGGCAGAAACTCCGCCGGGCGCGACCCCATGCGGCGGCACAATATTGCCGGCGTTGCGGACAACAAACAGATCTCCCGGCCCCTGTTGCATAAATAATTCGGGAATCACGCGGGAATCCGAACAGCCGATAAACAGGGCCTGCGGACGCTGCCCGCTCGACAATTGCTGAAACAGCGCCTTCTGATTCGGAAACACTTCCGCCTGAAACTTCAATACGCCATCAATGATTCGTTTCACTGTTGATCGGTCCCGCTTCCTATAGCGATTCTCTTAATAATGTAGCGGTAGGGATAATGCCTCGTCACCCTCGAAAGGAACTCATCAATGGACCCTAGGCCAACGAAATCTTGAGTGCAGCGGCAAAGTCACTCACCGGCTTACATCGACGTGGCAATTCGACGCGCAATCCATCCGCCGCCTGCTTCCATTTCAATTTCTCGTCGGTGCCCAGCAGTTATACATGTTCAATTTTTCCCGACTGTGTGGCGTTCGCACTCGCCGATCCGCTGGCGTGGCAAAGAATGCGGCGTAATCTTCGGTGAACTTGTCGAAGCCGGCAGGCAACGAGGACTGGGAATCATCCATGGTTTGCGCCATCGAGCGCACAGCCGCCGCAACGGCCGTAGCCGCCATCAGCTTACAGAAATCTCGTCGCTGTATACATTCTTCTCCTTGAACCTTTTCCAGCGTGAAACAGACAATTCGCTACTGCGTCTTCGTTGCCTCGATCAGCAGTTCGACCGAAGGCACAACCATGTCGACCACAACCGCCCGAGGTTTAGCAGCTGTTTTGAGCCAAGCCAGGTTTTGCTGACGCAGGTCGGCGCTGATGACACGATGATTTTGCAAAGCGTCCAGTGCCTGGAGGCCCACGGCGGCCGCTTGCGCTAGCGTATGAGAAACAGGAATCAATTCCATGGTGATATCGGACTTGGCCAGGGTCGGCTGCAGCTTCGCATCGTTGTCGCGCCAAAGCGTCAGCCATTCCCTCGCCTGCTGCCACTGCTCCGGAGTCGCCCGTCCTGATGCGACCAGCTTGGCGAGCTCGTTGAATTGGCGTGCGGTCTCGCTTTCCGGCGGCACCGCATCCACAAGATGGTTCAGCGGCGTGAATGCGTTGTACTTCCCCAGGCTTTCGCGCTCATATCCTTTTGGCGGTTGCACCACGGCGGCCAGCACCTTCAACGCGACAGGATCGGCTTCGCCACTCATCCGTTGCAACATGCGATTGGTAAAGTAGTCGATGTTCAGACCGTAGTTTTCCAGCTTCTGCGACACAATTGCCATCCGCGCGTACATGGACGGGACGTCCGTGACATCCTGGGGCGACCAGTAGCGTTCCGCAATGGCTGCGGTCCGCGGCCAGATGCGGCTATCGATATTTTCCGGAGTGACATACTCACTCCACATCGTCGCCTCCCCGCCAAGGATGCGCGCCTTTTGCTCTGGCGTCAGCGAAGCTGCATCTCCGCCCAGCGGATCGATCAGGTAATGTTCGGAGGCTGGCTGATTCAGGTCAATATAGTAGCCCGTGGAAAGGATGCCGCGATTGCCCTGCCGCGCCGCCTCCGCCAATGCCGTCTGGCCACGCCAGGATTGAATCAGCACATCCTTCGGCGTGTTCGGCTGCAGCACTTCATCCCAGCCTTCCATGATCTTGTTGTGTGCGGCGACCAGCTTCTGCACCCTGCCGGTGAAATAGGCTTGCAGAGCCGCATTGTCATGCAGTCCATGAGCGTGCATGAATGCCTGAATGCGAGGATTCGCGTTCCACTCTTTTCCGTTACACTCGTCGCCGCCAATGTGAAAATATTGATCCGGAAATAGCGCAGTCATTTCTCCAATAAAGGTATCGAGAAAATCGTAGGTGCTGTCCTGCGTCGGATTCATCGCAGCGTTCAGCACTCCAAACTTGCGAGCAATATGGTAGGGACCTTTCCCGCTCGCCAACTGCGGATAGCCGACGAACCATGCCGTTGTGTGGCAAGGCATGTCGAATTCTGGAACAACGCGAATGCCGCGGTCGCGAGCATACTCAATCACTTCTCGCATCTGCGCCTGCGTGTAATACAGACCGTCCGAACCTTTTTCCTGCAGCAGCGGGAACTTCAAACTTTCGGCGCGAAAACCCTGATCATCCGAAAGATGCCAGTGGAAGACGTTCAGCTTGACCGCTTCCATCGCATTCAAGTTGCGCTCAATCACCGGGATGGGCTGGAAATGCCGTCCAACGTCGATCATCAATCCGCGCCAGGGGAATCTCGGCTGGTCGTCGATGGTGACGACAGGAACGCTGAAACCTTGAGGTGTGGTTCGTACCAGTTGCAGAAATGTTTGCAGCCCGTGCAATACTCCGAGAGGATTGGGCGCGCTCAGCAAAACATGATTCGCCGTGATTTCCAGATGATAGGACTCGTCCTCACCCAGTTGCTGCACGGCATCGCTGGCTCCTCCGGTTTTGATCACGAAACTGGGCGGATTGAATTGGGCTTCACGCCACAGCGGAATGCCTGTTTCCCGCGACAGCGTCACCAGGAACCGCTGCTGCGCCCGCTGCAATCGCGGCTCTGTATAACCTTGCAATGCGATGCCAAAGTTTCCATCAATCAGAAACTGCCCTTGACCCTGAACCACATGCGATGGCAACGGCATGATCGGAAGTGTCGTCTGAGCTTGAGCTGCACCCTGCATCGGAAAACCAAATACGCAGGCGAGAATCAACAGAAGAGAACAGGGCAGGCTAACTTGTTTCAAGGTGCATCCTCCAGTGGCAAGGTTGGACGTACGTTCGTAGAAATAACCGGGTGCTCTATGGAATTCTACTGGCGCGCACATATAGATCGACAACTAAAACTGTGCCGCAGGTTGAAAGCGCTACGACTTGGCCGCGTTTCATCGCTAGTATTTCTCAGCTACAACCGAAGGATACTTTAAATCGCGTGCAATGCGCTGCTACCACCTTGCGGCAAAAAGGAGTTCGGCGTTTGGGCCGAACTCCTTTCTTACAACCGGGCTGATATTGCGCTATCGATGATCGTGGCTACCACAGTCCTGGCCGCCGCTAACATTGGTCAACACGTGGTTCGCTGCGGTAAGCGTGCGGTTGTAGCAACGACCAAAGGAGTCGTGGGAGCGGTAGGTCTGGGTAGTCATGCTTCCAGTCGATCCGGTGACGTTGAAGTTGGCGTCAAAGTTGAGCGTGTCCGCCGCCTTCGCTTCATTGCTCACATTGCTTTCATAGGCGCGGTAACGGTTGACCTCTTGCGATGACTTCAACCGATACTGTTGATCAACAGATGTGGTTTGCGTGTAGGTGCCATCGGAATTGCCGACGAGCGAGTAGTTGATGTTGATCGGGTAGGCGAAGTGTTTTTCAACCTTGCCGGAATAGTAGCCTCCGCGCGTATTGGTTTCGGAGTCCACGGTGGTGAGCTGTTGCGCGTTTTGGATGTCGGGGCTGTCGGTGTTGGGATTCACGTCAAATTCCTGCATGCTGCTGAAATTGACACTCTGCTGCACTGTCGTTTCAACACGTCCATGTGAGGTCATTACATAGCCGCTGATCTGAAAGTTGCGCTTGGAAGTGACGCCAACCGTGCCGGTATAGGCTGATCCTGAGGCTGTGATGTTTTGACTGACCACAGGGTTCGGTGCCGCGGTTAGGGTGTTCTGGAGAATGCCTCCGGTAACTTTCTGTTTGCCGTGGTCGGTATAAACCAGCAGATTCGCGGTCGCCAGAAAGTAGCTATTCGCGTTGAAGACGCCAACACCGACGGTGTGCGGATTGCCATCGTCCAAGACTCCCGCAAACGGCGTCAGATCGACCCGGTACGGTTTGAAGTCAAGGGTCTGCACCCCAGGGATTGGCTCCCACAGATACGGATCGATGCCGCCGGTATAGATCCACGGATAGACAGGCGCGACGCCGGCGGGCTTACCATCGATTGTCACCTCAGTTTCTCGGAAGGCGGTATTGCCGCAGCTGAGCAGTTCGCCGGCAACATCGTTGGGCACGCAGAACATCCAGAACTCGTCGCTCGACTGGCTCTGCGCAATCACGTCAAGATAAACCCGCTCCACGTTCATCGGCAGATTCAGCACCTGCGTAATTTGATCGGAAGTGGTGTTCAAGGTGCCCGCATCGCCACCGGTACCATTTACAGGAACGACAATGTCCGGAGTCACTGCCGGGCCATCTTGCCACGAGGCTGGGTAGAATTCCAACGCTGCGTTGGCGTAGATAATGCCGTTGTATGTAACTCCGCCAGACACACCGACAAAGTTTCCGATGTTGGCCTCTCCGGTCTGATCCGCCTTGAAGATCGGCGTCAGGTCAGTCACGTCACGTTCCACATGCCACGATGGGCTCAAGGTTGCGCGAGGTTCGGCTGTGGTCCCGTAATAAATACTTGCATGGCCTAAATAAAATGCAGCGGTGCGGTCAAACTGACGACCGGCGGTCACTGTGAAGTCTGCAGTGAAGACAACTTTAGCCCACGGGCCCGGGCATGCGGTCGGAGGCGTGTAGCTAAACGCTTTGGTGTTGAAGTCGGCGAACTCAAGATTTTGAAAAAGCTGCACGACACAGGGCTTGGTGTGGGGCCGCGGAACCGGCGGTTCAGCGGTGACTGGGTTCGACGATCCAATCTGCGGAGTGGAGGGTGCGATGACCACCTGTGCGCCCACCGCACTCACCGACGCCAACAAAAAAGCGGCCGTGACCCAAGTCAACCGCCGCATACCGAGAGAATTTGCTGTCATTCGCATAGCGGGCTTCCTTTCAAGCTGCCAAGATGCGCGCCCAATATATCACGGCAACTTCACTGCGGTTTTGCCTCTGCAAAAAGCGGAAGGATTTCACGCAACGAATCGAAGACGAAGAACCTCGGTATTTTGCAGGAAGTGCAAATGCAAAGGTTCTTCGCTTCGCTCAGAATGACGACTTTACTCTATAGGAGATGTGATGCTGCTCTAATTCTTCTTTGTCTGCGAAGCGGATTGCCCCGCAGCGTGATCGTGCGAAGGCAATTGCTGCCAGATGGCTGGATCTTCTTCTCCCAACACCCAGGAGCAGAAGCCTTCCAGGCCGTCCTGCTTCACCAGGTCATAGCGCGCGGCAAAGGTGCGGGCGTCGGTGTAGAAAATGTATTCGCGATCCTGCGCGCGATAGAAATAAAACCACGCAGTTTTGTCCTCTGAATCCCACTGCAACCTGGCGTTGTAGGCGTGCGCTAATTGCATTGCCGCAGGCGTGCCAATGTATTCCGCGGAATTGTTGGGCGCATTCTTGCCGCCGACTGGCATTCCCGCGAACCAGTGATAGCCGTAGACCGGGATGCCGAGGGAGAGCTTGTCTTTCGGCACCACGGCCAGCGCATATTTCAGATTTTCCAGCACCCATGGGTAGCCTGCCACAGGCCCCGGCGGAGTGTAGGCGGTGTGCTGATCGTAGGTCATCAGGCAGATCAGATCGGCGGACTGCGCGAGAGCCTTCAGGTCATACGCTCCGCGCCAGTCGCGAAACATCCACGCGCTGTACGCAGTTTCCGGCGGATAGCCGGGGGCGTTGGGCACGGTGGCAATAGAAAGTTGAAAGCCTGCTGCATGCAACGCAGCCGCAGTTTCCGCCACGGTTTTCGACAGCGCGTCTCCGTCTCGCCAGTCGATGTCTTCAAAGTCGAACTGGATGCCGAGGTAGCCATTCTGCTTGCAGATGCGAACCAGGGCTTCATCCATCGCATGCCGCGCAGCTTCATCGTTGAAGAACTGGTGATACTCTGCGGTCCCCATGGCGCTGCCGCCAATGATCGGCATTACGGCGACGTGATGTTCGTGCGCCACTTGCATCACCTGCGCATTCGGGCCACCCCACACCATGCCGTGGACGTCGGTCGAATACCAGGTGGGCACCAGGATATCGATTTTGTCGGCATGGTCCAGGAACGACTGTACTGAGGTCTGACCGCTGGTCATGTAAAACAGCGCTTTTGGCTGCGCCTGCAGGATCGACGCGCTCATCGCAAGCCCAAGCAGAATACAAAGGGTACGCATGCAAATGTCTCCTAATCGATGTGTTGCAAAGAGTGGTCGCCTTTGTGAAAGAACTTCCATAACAACGTTGCGTAAGTGCCGTTTCCAGATCATCTCATAATTTGCGAAGAAGAATGCTTCCGCTGGCAGCGCATTTCAATCGGCCTTCGATCACCACTTTTTGCCCGATGCCCGGCATGGTGAGGATCAGAACATCGCGGGACCCTGCGAGCGGCCGCAGCAGTTTCGTCTCCGCAACGCCACCGATCTGCACCGACACATGCTCAATTGGCTCCGGACAATCGCCCCATGCTGTCTGCGGAACAAAGCGCAGACGATATTGCGTGGCCGCCACCATCTTGTCGGACACATCGATGTGGAAGCTATAGTTGCTCCAGGTTCCCACCTCGTCATACGCCCAGGCGGTTGCCGGAGCATCCCAATTCTTGGGGGGAGGGGTTTGCGTATTGAAGACCGCGAGTCGGCGAATCCTGGGTCGAGCTGCGCTTTCGACGGCGACCAGTCGCACCACATCGGCGGCTGTCGGGGTAACGGGCTGAATTCTTTTGTGTCCAATCGCGGTTCCGGTGCCCAGCGTCACCCACTTCCCTGCCTGACGCGCTTCAATTCTGTATTGGCGAACGCGTTCGCCGAAAGAACAATCTTCCTGCATCAA
>JAJYBW010000123.1 GCA_021778815.1 Acidobacteriota bacterium
TTCCGGTCGCGCGACGGTGGTTCCTTTTGCATCGCTCGCCGCTGAAGCAGAACCGCGTAGCTGTTCCGGGAGAATCAGACTGGCCAGCCCATTTTGTGGGGCTGCCGAGGTGACAAAGAAAATCATTAGCGTGCCGTGCAGAGTCAACAACGCCAGATAGTCTTCCGGCTTGATCAAACCCCATCTGGGAATCAGGCTGTCTGCCCACGCCAGGTGCCAGCGCATCAGCAACGACAGCAACGCGCCTGTCACCACCGCCGCCAGCGCGACCAGCAAATACTGCGTGCCCACTACTCGATGCGACGTGGTAAAGACGTAGCGACGCAGCCAGGAGCGCGGCTGGCGAGCCTCAAGATGGGCTGGATTCGTCACGCGCTAGTTCTCCTTGCTCGCGGGTTGGTGTTGCGCCATCCAAGTGGCGAAATCCTGTTGCGATACCACGCGCAGCACAGCGTGCATTCGATAATGCCCCAGGCCGCAAAGCTGCGAACAGACAATTGCGTAGTCGCCAATGCGGGTGGGGGTGATGTGAATCTGCGACGGCATACCGGGGGTTGCATTTTGCATGACGCGCATGCCAGGGATGAAGAACCCATGAACCACGTCTTGCGCACGGAGTCGAATCTCCGCTTGTTGATCGACAGGCAGTTCCAGGACGCTGCTCACGATGTCATCGTGACTATGCGGATCGGCAGGATCGAGGCCGAGCGGATCGCCCCCTGCGGCATCGACCAGCTCGGGCTTGGTGGCGCCATACGCTCGGTCCGCGCCGGGATAGCGAATATACCACTCGAATTGCACGCCTGTCACTTCCACCTGAACCGCGTTGGGCGCAGCCTTAGTCAGGCGGATGGTGGACCAAAGATTTTCTGCGATCATCGTCATCCACACCATGCAAACAGCAAAAATGGCGGACGCGATCCAGCGCCACGCTGGAGAAAACCGCGATCGCCGTTCGCGGGGCAAAAATAAGCCGGCAAGCAAAAGGATCTGCGCCAGAATGCCGGCCGCGGTGAGAGCCAGCAGGCTGACTCGCATCAAGGTGTCGATGGCGGGCGCGTGCAGCGAACCCGCGCGCGGCATCCAGATCGAAGAGGTCTGGAGTGCGAGTGCAGGTGCAGTCGTGCCGATAAGCCATGACGGGATCATTGGCGGTTCGTCACCGTAGTTTGGACTGGCAGAGACTCCTGCGCGGACTTTGAATTTTCCAATGCCTGCGACGCGTCGCGGACCATCTGCGCGAAATATTGATGCACGCGCCGGTCTGGATTTCGTTCCAGATCGTCCGGACTGCCGCTCTGGGATGGGGATTTGGCGTGGGAAAGCTCGGGGTGAAACGTGGCAGCCAGGATATTCTTCTGGCGCACCAGAACTGGGAATCCATCCCGACTCGCCAGCACTTCCACTCCGCTGCCCACATGTGTCAGACGTGGGGCACGAATAAAAACCATCTCCAATGGTCCACCCGGAAGAGAAGTTTCTTCCGTGACAATTTGGCTGTCGATCTGGCGGCCGTAGGCGTTACGCTCGACGGTTGCATCCAGAACGCCGAGGCTTTCTTGCTCAGGATGAGTAACGCGTTTTGCCAGCAGAATGCATCCAGCACAGGTTCCAAATGTCGGACGGGTGCATGCGAACTTCTCCAGCGGAGCAAAGAGTCCTTCGCGCTCCAGCAACTTCAGAAACGTGGTGGATTCGCCGCCGGGGATAATCAGGCCGTCGACCTTTTCCAGTTCGGCTGCGGTGCGCACCATCTTAGGCTGCGCATTCACCTGTTCCAGTGCGCGAGCATGCGATTCATAATCGCCCTGCAGGGCCAGTACGCCGATGATAGGGATAGGCTGCATGCGCAATCTTTTAAAGATTTTCGCTGTGTACAACAGGTCGAATCCGCCGCCAGGGTTTACCAGCCGCGGGTCTGCATCAAGGAGGCAGTGTCCATCGCCGCGACGGCCAGCCCCTTCATCGCACCCGTGCATTCTGCGCTGGTTTCGGCCAGCACTTTAGGATCGTCGAAGAACGTGGTGGCGCGAACGATGGCGCGAGCGCGGCTCGTCGCCTCTTCAATGGAGGCGAGATGAGTCGAGTCGCTCATGAAAATGCCCGAGCCAACGAAGACCGCTTCCGCTCCCAGTTGGCGGACCAGCGCTGCATCCGCCGGTGTGGCGATGCCACCCGCGGAGAAGTTCGGCACGGGAAGCTTGCCGGCCTTTGCAACCATGCGGATCAGCTCATATGGTGCGCGGTGATCTTTCGCGGCGGCGAACAATTCTTCTTCGCTCATCACGGTCAACTGGCGCATGTCTTTCACAATCTGGCGCAGATGCTTGACCGCGTGGACCACGTCGCCGGTCCCAGCTTCGCCCTTGGTGCGAATCATCGCGGCGCCTTCTGCGATGCGGCGCAGCGCTTCGCCCAAGTCACGCGCACCGCAGACGAATGGAGTTTTGAAGTCGTGCTTGTTGACGTGATGCAGTTCGTCGGCTGGAGTCAGAACCTCTGATTCATCGATGAAATCCACGCCCAATTCCTGCAGGACCTGGGCTTCAGCAAAGTGGCCAATGCGACATTTCGCCATCACCGGGATCGAAACGGCGGCCATGATTTCCTTGATGATCGCTGGGGAGGCCATGCGGGCCACGCCACCCTCGGCGCGAATCTGCGCCGGCACGCGCTCCAGCGCCATGACGGCAACTGCGCCGGCCTTTTCGGCGATCTCCGCCTGCTCGGCGTTGATGACGTCCATGATGACGCCACCCTTCAGCATCTCTGCCAGGCCGACCTTCAGGCGCAGTCCGTGACCGGACTCTGGATTTGCGTTGCCATTATTCTGGTGATTTGCCATGGTGCTGCTCCTTGCCACGCCAAACTGTCGTGGAAATATAAGTTTATCAGCTTCGTCGGTTATCGATTCGCCGCGCTGAAGGTGAGCCGTTGTTTGTATTTCTCAAACAATTCCGCGGAATCGACTGCGATGAAAACGCCCTTGGCGCGGGCCAGCACCGTGCCGTCCAGTGCTCGGATTTCGCCAGTATGGTAATGCTTGCGACCCTCTTCTTTGACTGACCAACCGACGGCGCGAAGCAGGGTTGAGAGTGGAACGGGTCGGAGATACTCGATTGACATGTGGCGGGTGAGCGCGACAATGCCCTTGCGCCTATTCACTTTACCCATGGCTTCGTCGAGGATGGTCGCGATGATGCCGCCGTGGACGTGGCCAGGCGGCCCCTCAAAACGTCGCGCCACGCGAAATTCGCTGGCGACACCTCCGTTTTCCGGAGTGTCCTGAAATCGCAGGTGCAATCCGGTGCGATTTTCCTGTGAGCAGCCAAAACAATGATGGACTAAGCCCGGGATTGGACCGTCGAGCGTGTGACCTGAAGTAGCTGTCGCTGTATGCTTCCGGGTGCGGGGCGAACTCATGATTTAGCTTCCAGTTTTGTGGGTTGCGCCTCGACTTGCTGCGCGATCAATTCCGCGACACCTTTTTGGGCGACGGTTTCGTTGTAGTGCAGAATCTTCATGCCACGGTAGATTTCCAGCAGTTCCTGCGAGCGCAGTAGATGTTGCGGATCGCGCGGCCCACGCGAATTGCCGAGGCGTTCATTGTCTTGGGTGTAGGTGCGGTACAGCAGCAGTCCGTCGGGAATCAGAATCTTCGGCAGCCATGGCAGCACCGCGCGATCGAGAAAAAATGAAACCAGTACAAATCCAAAGCGATGGCCGCGGGCGGCGTATTCGGAAACAACGTCCACCGCGGCTCCCTGTTGTATGTCTAGCGTGAGCTGGCTCGCGGCGGCTTTCTCGCGGGCAATCTCCAGGGCGGGCTGGGACCAGTCGGCGAGCGTCATGCGCCAGCCTTGTTGCCCGAGCCAAATCGCATGATGACCCGCGCCTCCCGCCAGGTCCAGGCCTGTATTGGATCCAGTGGCAGAATTTTCGCGCAGCAACGGCTGCAAATAATTCTTATGCGCGTCCATCACGAACGGGTCGGTCTCACGAAATCCAAATTCGCCCGCAAGATAGCGCTGGTTCCAACTCTGTAAATCGCTGCCCGGCATATGCAATTAGTGTACTCACAGCCGCGAGACGGGTCAGCGATTGCGATGGTCGAGACCGATGCCGGCTGCGTTATACTTCAGGTGCGATGGCCCTGCTCGACAAGACGTTTTACATTGAGACCTTCGGGTGCCAGATGAATGCCCATGACTCGGAAAAAGTCATAGGCACGCTGGTGCAGGAAGGCTATCGTCAGGTGGAAACCGAAGTCGACGCAGCGCTGATTTTGTATAACACCTGCTCGATTCGCGATAAGGCGGAGCAGAAGGTCTTCAATCGCCTGAACGATTACAAGACCCTCCACAAGCAAGGGAAGCGCTTCGGCGTGCTCGGCTGCGTGGCGCAGCAGGAAGGCGAAAAGATCTTCGAGCGGGCGCCCTACGTGTCGCTCGTCGCCGGGTCAGCCTCCTATCGAAAATTGCCTGAAATGCTGGTGCAACTGGAAGCCGGCAATAAGCGCATCACCGGCCTGGATGACCGACAGACCGATCAGACCTTCGAGACGGAATTTACAGCCCGCAGCAACAAGCATCGCGGCTACATCACGATTATTGAAGGCTGCGACAAGTTCTGCGCCTATTGCGTGGTGCCGTACACGCGCGGCAAGGAACGGAGCCGGACCTCCTATTCCGTGCTGGCCGAAGCGCGCCGGATGGCCGACGCCGGCTACACGGATATCCAGCTATTAGGACAGAATGTAAACTCCTATCGCGACTCGTCGGGCAAGATGAGCTTCGCGGAGTTGTTGACGGCTGTTGGCCAAGTGACTGGAATTCGGCGTGTTCGTTTCACGACATCGCATCCGCGCGATTTTACGCGCGACATTGTCGAGGCGATCGATGCGGTGCCAACGCTCTGCGACCATGTGCATCTGCCTGTGCAGAGCGGGTCTTCCCGGCTGCTGCAACGAATGCAGCGCGAATATACGCGCGAATGGTATCTGGAACGGATTGCGTGGATTCAAGCCGCACGACGCCCGATCAGCCTGACCACCGACATTATCGTCGGATTTCCAGGCGAAACAGACGAAGATTTCGAGCAGACCCTGAGCTTGCTGGCGCAGGTCGGCTACGATGCTGTGTTCGCCTTCAAATATTCTGCTCGTCCAAACACCCCGGCCATTTCGATGGAAGACAGCATCCCAGAAGGAGTGAAAAGTCGGCGGTTGCAAATGCTCTTGGAGAGCCAACGCGAGATTCAAAGGTTACGCTACAGCAGACATATCGGCGAGATTATTGACGTGATGGTTGAAGGAAATAATCCAGCGCGTGGCCAGATTTCCGGACGCAGTTCCCAAAATAAGGTGGTCAACTTCACTGTGAACTCACCCATTCTGCCAGCAGCGGGAAGCTACGTGAACGTCCGTATTACTCAAAGTTTCCCGAACAGCCTCCTCGGCGAGGCTGTCGATGCCGTTCAGTCATCCGCGGTCTCCGCGGGAGAGGAAATTTGTGTGGCATGAGTCTTCCACTCCAATCCGACCCAGGTGAAGTACAGGCCGACGAAATGGAAGTCAAGATTCGCGGCTTGATGATGGATCCAGTCACCAATATGCCCATGGTGGTCCTGAAAGATATCGGGAGTGATGCCCTGGTACCCATCTGGGTGGGAATCTTTGAGGCGAATGCGATTGCCCTGGAGATTGAAAAGACGGCAACGCCGCGGCCCATGACGCACGATCTGCTGGCCAACCTGATTCGCACGCTCGACGGAGAAGTACGTCGCGTGGTGATCACGGAATTGAAAGACGACGTGTTTTATGCGTTGATCTGGATGGAGCGCGGCGGGGAATTGATCAGCCTAGATGCTCGCCCGTCAGATGCGCTGGCGCTGGCCTTGCGCACCGATTGTCCCATCTACTTGTCTGCGCAAGTGCTGCGGACCACCCGCATGGCCAACGCCGGTGTGGAGAATTTTTCTACGGAAGATCTGCGGCGCTGGCTGGAAAATCTCAACGACGAAGATCTCGGCCGCTACAAGATGTAGTGCCTGGCCAGGTGCCACTCCAATTTTGACTTGCTAAGGGCCCGAGATGCTGCAGCCGCCACGCTCGCGATGGAAGAGAGCAGCTTTTCGGATGGCGGCGCATGTCGTGCGCCTGTTGCATGGTGGCGGCAGATTTTCGCAGGCCGAATTGGCGGGCATCCGCAACTTCGTGGTGCTGCAGTACGAATCCCCGCTCGGCAGCGTCGTTCATGCAACCCCTTTGTTTGAAGTTCTGAAGCGGGCTCTGCCGGACTGTTACATTACCGTTGGCGCTTCAACGAGCGCTGCCAGTGTTCTTCACACCAGCCCATATATTGATCGATGCGTGGTGACGCCCAGCCCTTTCAAGGATTTTTCGGGGAGCGTTCGTGCGGTGCGAGCGCTGCTGGAGTCAGCTCCGCCCGGCGCTCGTTGCGTGATTACTACCATTGGAAATCAACGAACGCGACTGGCAGTCCTTAGTATTTTAGTGGGAAGCGCCGCGCGAATTGGGTATACGTTAGCTCCGGAGTTGTACGATTTACCACTGGTTTTCGATCCGGAACGCGGGCAGATTGAGGGCAATCTCGACATTGCGCGCAGCCTTGGCCACCCCGTTCCGTTTTACGAGCCGCGCGTATTTGTTTCGCGGCAGGATGTCGCAAAAACAGAGCAGTGGCTGGAGTCTCTCGAGATCGATCCCGCCGTGCCAAGGATTGTTTTTGTCACGCAAAATAGCGGAGGACAAAAGAACCAGTGGAGATCGGCTCGATTTCAGCAGGTGATTTCCGGCCTTTCAAGCGCGACCGGCGCGGTCCCCGTCTTTGTGGGCACAGAAAAAGATACCGTACCGATAGACGAGCTGCGCAAGGATCTGACCCAGAAGGGCATTTCTCTGGCAGGAAAAACGACCATCACAGAACTGGCGGCCTTGCTCGCGCAATGTGATCTGATTGTCAGCCTGGATACAGGTACCTTCCACGTGGCCCGGGCCGTAGGATTGCCGGGTGTCGTGATCGCACCCGCGTGGCAAGATTCTCGAGAATGGCTACCCGTCGATGACCCGCGCTATCGAGTGCTGCGAGGGCCGTCCATACGCGACATTCCGGCGGATTATTGTATCGACGAAATCAGCGTGGAACAGGTGTGCGCCGCCGCGCAAACCCTCCTGACAAAATATCCGGCGGATCTGGCGCAACGAGATTCTCGCGTGGACCAATCTTCCAGGCGTTAGCTCGACTTGTTGTGCGTAAGACTTTCGAAAGTCGACTGAAGTCTGGTTGGCACCAGGAAGAGCATCTTTGTCTGGACAGTGCTCACGCGGACAATCTCTAGTAATTGAAACTTGGAAGTGTTTGGGGGCTTGATGAACGCAAACACCCTGTAGCCGAGCGGCTGAATCAGCCCAAACAGACGTTCATCCGGTGTTGTCTCTGTTAACACCAAAGGAGCCTGCGATTGGAGCGTTTGGATTGCGCCTTCAAGCACGTCGAGGTCCGCACCTTCGACGTCGATTTTGATACCAGTAATGCGCAGGTCTCTTTCGGCTACAAATTGGTCAATCGTTGTTACGTCGACTTCGTAGCTTTCCTCGCTGCGTTGGCTCGAGGAGTTGGCGAAGTGCGAAACCTCACTGTTCGACTCCAATATGAAAGATGACTTCCCGATGCGCTTGCCTACAGCTACGTTGTGCACATAGGCGTTCGAGTGGGCCGCCAGGTTCAACTGCAGGTTAGCCAAAGCTCGCGGATCTGGCTCGAAGGCATGAATCGCCGCAACTCGAGGTAGCATGTATAGCGAGTAATAACCAATATTGGCGCCCACATCCAAAACAACACCAGATGCATCCAGGTGATTGGCGAAAAGTTCTTCGCTGCCCCAATCGACGTTCGACCCGGTGATGAACACTTCCGATGCAAATTTACTTTCCCTCGGCAATCGCATTCGCAGACCCGTCGGCAGAACAAGGGTGTTGCCTTTGCCGAGGATCCGCTTCGAAAATTGACGCACAACTGTTCTTCTAAGCCAGGCAAAGGCGCCGACCTCTTTGACAAATTCCGAGTTGATTGGCATGACCATTTTTAACACGGCTCTCTGGGTACCACTTGCAGCTCTGCGACAATAAGGAAACGGCAAATGGGCATACTGACACGCATCCTCAAAGTGATGGCCGCGCTGATGACCTCCAACGTGGTCAGTCTAGCCACGAAGCTGTTGCTGCCCCCCATTTTTTTGTTTCGATACGGTACCACGCTCTATGGGGAATGGATTGCTCTCTCGGGCGCAGTGGCGTATCTCAGCACGCTCAATTTCGGCATCCAGACCTACGTTACCCAAGACCTGACAGTCCGCTATCAGCGTCAGGAGTTAGATCGATATCACCTGCAACAATCAACTTCGCTGCGCGTGCTGCTTGGAATCCTCGGGAGCGCCGCAATCGTGTGTCTGGTCGTATTTGCGCTCCCGGTAGAGAATTGGCTTCGACTGACCATTTCGCATCGAGACACGTCGCTAACGCTGTATTTTCTGGCGCTGCAAATTTTGCTCGGCGTGCTATTTGGCTATTTCACCGGCATGTTCATGGTGCTCAGCCGCGCCCACACAGGTGTCTTGTGGGTCAACGGCTTGCGGCTGACGATGGTCGTCGTGACCTCGGCGGGCGCGTGGCTGCGATGGTCCTTCCCTGTGTTGGCGGCATTGCAGGCTGCAATCTACGTTCTGGGCATCTTGCTGGTGCTGGCGCAATTCCATCGCGTGTCGCCCGACATCTTTCCGCGGATTGGTCTGTGGGATCGCAGCGAGGCGCGCGCCATCCTGGGACCGAGCAGCCATTTCGGTCTGATCAGCATGAGCACCCTGCTCTCATATGAAGTTCCCGTGCTGATCATGCAGCGCGAA
>JAJYBW010000124.1 GCA_021778815.1 Acidobacteriota bacterium
GGGAAGGTCTTGATGTCGACCAGGGGGCTGTACACCAGGTCAAACTCGGTGCTCAGCTCGATCAGTTTCTCGTCCATATCGAGGAAGGACATGTGACAGCCCGAACAACCATCCAGCCATGCTGTAGCCAATCTCAATTTGGTCATTGTCCGTCTCGCATCAGGTTCAGGTACGGTAAAAATTCCGGATACTTGGGATGAGGAACCCCAACTTTGCTCTTGTCGAACAGCGCGCCCGTGGGACACACCTGCACGCACTTTCCACATCGAGTGCAGCTTGAAGACCCCCAGGGATCGTCCAGGTCGGTGATCACGCGACAATCAATTCCCCGTCCCGTTATGTCCCACACATGCGCGCCTTCGATTTCCGCGCAGACACGAACGCAGCGCGTGCACAGGATGCAGCGGTTGTGATCGGCGGCGAACCTCTCATGCGATAAATCCACGGGCAACTTTGGATTCCGATACGGCAGGCGCACATGGGTCAACCCCTGCGATTGCGCAATTGTCTGCAGTTCGCAATTACCATTGGCCACGCAGACCGCGCACACGTGATTTCTTTCCGCGAATAACAGTTCCAGAATGGTGCGGCGATAATGCAGCAGCCGGTCAGATTTGGTCGTGACCTGCATGCCTTCTTCTACTTTCAGCACGCAGGCCGGAAACAATTTCGGCGAACCTTTAATCTCCACAAGGCACAGCCGGCAGGCCCCCACCTCCGTGAGCCCTTCCAGATGGCACAGCGTGGGAATGAAGATATTGTTCTCCCGCGCTACGTCGAGAACCGTCTGGTCCTGACGGGCACTGACATCCACGCCATCGATGATGAGGGTCTTAACATCCACCGCGGTGCTCATGCTTCCACCTCTACCCGTTCCTTTGTCCGCTCCTGCGGCTTCGCATCATTTGCGCTGCACGCGCATACGCCTGCCGGACAGCGATGGTTGTCGATGTGCTCCAGATATTCGTCGCGGAAGTAGCGCAATGTACTCAATACAGGATTTGGCGCGGTCTGGCCGAGGCCGCAGAGGCTAGTGTTTTTGACCACATCGCACAAATCAATCAGCAGATCCAGATCCTGATGCGTGGCCTCGCCATTGCAAATCTTGGTCAGCAGTCCATACATCTGGGCGGTACCCGCGCGACATGGAATGCACTTGCCGCAGGATTCCGTCATGCAGAACTCGACAAAGAAGCGGGCCACATTCACCATGCAGGAGGTGTCGTCCATGACGATCATGCCGCCCGATCCCATCATGGATCCGGCGCCGATCAGAGCGTCATAGCTGATGTTCAGATCGAGGTGTTCTTCCGGCAGGCATCCGCCCGAGGGGCCTCCGGTTTGCACCGCCTTGAACTTGTGTCCGTCGGGAACTCCGCCGCCAATCGAGAAAATAATTTCTCGCAGCGACATGCCCATGGGAATTTCCACCAGGCCGGTATTCGTAATCTTGCCGGTCAGCGCGAAGACCTTCGTGCCCTTGCTGCGCTCCGTGCCCATGCCTGCGAACCACTCCGCACCGTGGCGCAGGATGGGCGCAACGTTGGCAAATGTTTCGACGTTGTTAATCAAGGTGGGACAGTTCCACAATCCGGAGACCGCAGGATATGGCGGTCTCGGTCGCGGTGTGCCGCGCTTGCCTTCAATCGACGCAATCAGCGCCGTCTCTTCTCCACAGACAAATGCGCCCGCACCCAGTCGAATTTCGATATCGAAGTTGAACGGGGTTCCACAAATATTGTTGCCAAGAAAACCGCGCCGTCGTGCCTCACGCAACGAGGCCGTGAATCGGCTGACCGCCAGCGGATATTCGGCACGCACGTAAATGTAGCCTTTGCTCGCACCCACGGCGTAGGCGGCAATCGACATCCCTTCAATGACGCGCTGTGGATCACCTTCCAGGACGCTCCGATCCATGAAGGCTCCCGGATCGCCTTCGTCGCCATTGCAGATGATATATTTCGGCGAGCCAAGGGCCTTGGCCACAGTGCCCCACTTCAGACCGGTCGGATATCCGCCGCCACCACGGCCGCGCAGACCGCTCTTCGCAATCTGGTCGATCACCGCCGCCGGATCCATTTCCGTCAGCACCTTGAGCAACGCGGCATACCCACCGCAGCCGATGTACTCGTCAATTTTTTCGGGGTCGATGTGGCCGCAGTTTTCCAGCACCACGTGCCGCTGACCCTTGAAGTAGTCCTCCAGCTGGATATGCAGGCGCTCGACTGGCTTCTCTCCCAGGCTCTCGATCACTTCCTTCGCATCCGACTCGTGCAGATGACCGTACAGTGTTTTGGATGGCTCCACCAACGCCAGCGGGCCCGCCGCGCATAATCCCTGGCAGCCTGCGCTACGTACGTGGCACCGTTTTCCGGACGCCTCGGCTTCCTTCGCAAGCGCATTTTTGAACTGGTCGCTATGCTGTGCAAGGCAACCGGCGCCCATGCATACGTTCACTTCGTAGTCGTAGTTTTCGTGCTCCAAACGCACGCCTTCAGCGATCTGCTGCAGTTCTTCGCTAGTCATGGGTCTTCCACCCTTCGAACTGCTCGAAGATCTGTGGCATCTGGATTTGCCCTACCTGTTCGCCATCCATCAATGCGACTGGGGCACAGCTGCACGCACCCACGCAGCGTACCGTCATCAGCGAGATATTGCCGTCCGGGGTCGTCTCTCCCACCTTGATGTGCAAATGCTTTTCTGTCTGTGCCAGTACTTTATCCGCCCCTTTGATGTAGCAGGCAGTTCCGGTGCAGATGGTGCAGGTGTGGCGACCCGGAGGCTTCATGCTGAAGTAGTGATAAAACGTCACCACACCGTAAGCCTGGCTCAAAGGAACCCGCAGCGACTGGGCCACAAATCGTATGGAATCTTTATCGAGAAATCCAAAGGACGACTGAACGGTATGCAGGGTCTCAATCAGGGCATTGCGTGAATAGCCGTGACGGCGCATCGTTCCATTCACGATTCGCCAGCGCTTATCGTCTGACGGCAGCGCCGGTACTTGATAGACAGGCATGGCTCCTCCTGCTGTGCCCCCGATTGTTGACTTGCGGCTTGGCTGCTGGCCCTGTCGCTCTGCGGGAACCATTTCGCGCCGCGACAGATTGAATGCGAACAATCTAGAAGTCTTCGCTTATTTTTTACAGGAGAAAGGGCTGCGGGTATGTGCGCGTCGTCACAATTTGGGAAAATGAATTGTGCGCGAGCCGCTAGACAACAAAGGCGGCATCCAATGCCCGCTTTCGCGTACAACGCGTCATCAGCGGCGCAACACACTTGCGCCGCCTATGCTCTGCAGTTACCTACTTCGAGTCAGCTGGATAGGAGGGTGGCGTCTCGCCGGCCTCGTGATTCGTCGTGTCCGACAAAGTAAATTCCAGCCTCTTCGCCTTCGACAACTGGTTCCAGCTAATCCACCAGTTGCGGATTGGGGAGCCATCGAGAGAAATCGCCTTGACGTACTTCTTCTCCGGCGCGCCGGCACCGACAATTTCCAGAGGATGATCGCCCAACAGCAATTTCACCTCAGGAAAGACTGGGCTGTTCGTCGTCACACCGCCGACTCCAGGAATTTCCGGATAGAAACCGAGGTCGGCAAACACCACCCAGGAAGAAGTTGCCCCCAGGTCGTCATTGCCCGGCACGCCCCCTGGAGTGTCCGTGAACAGATCACCCAACGTCTTGCGAACCACTTCCTGCGTGCGCCACGGATATCCGGCCCAGTTGTAGATCCATGGGTCACCGAAGCTGGGTTCGTTTCCGATAAAAAAATACGGCTCGTCCAGATGATCGAACTCACCGTATTGGCTGAAATAGCTATCCAGACGTTCTTTCGCCGTCTCCGGGCCGCCGATGGCTTCAATCACGGACTTGAAATCGTATGGAATCATCCAGGTGTATTGCGATGAGTTGCCTTCGACAAATCCAGTGCTTTCCCCTGGCGTAAAGTCAGGAAGAAATTTTCCGCTTGCGTCGCGTGGGCGAATGTACTTAGTGTCAGGGTCGAAGATATTCCGCCAGTACGCGGAGCGCTTGAGAAACTCCTGCTCTGTTGTTCCGTCGCCCATGGCCTTGGCAAATTGTGCAATCGCAAAGTCAGCATTCGTGTCTTCCAATGTCACCGACGCCGCGCCGCGAATCTCGTTCGACTCCGGAATGTATCCCTTGCTCATGTAATCGGCCAGTCCTGGACGTTCTGGATACAGCCGCACATGCGCTTTTGGATCGGTCGCGCCATGCAGCATGGCCGTCAACGCTGCGCTGGTGTCGAAATCGTGTCCGCCGAAAGCGTAGATGCTGGCGAGAATCGGATCCGACGGATCGCCGACCATAACGCCGCTCTCGTCGTTGGCGACGGGCCAGATCGGCAGCCCGCCGCCTTGTTGCGCGTCCACCACCAGAGATTCCGCAATGTCGCTGCCAACCTTCGGCAATAGCATCGTGATCAGTTGGACCTGGCTGCGATAGATGTCCCATCCGGAGTAGTTCGCGTACTGTATCCGTGCTTGGGCAGTGTGTACTTTGCTGTCAAACCCCATGTACTCGCCGTTCACATCGCTATTCACCGAAGGATGCAGCATCGCGTGATAGAGGGCCGTGTAGAAAACCGTACGTTCTGTTGCCGTTCCACCACTCACCTGGGCATGCCCGAGCACTGCATTCCACGCATGGCTCGCATCCTGCCGCACCTTCTCCAGATCCCATCCGGGAATCTCAGAATTCAAATTCAATTCAGCGTTCGCAGCGCTGACGTAAGAGATGCCTACCTTCAGATGGACTGTTTTTGTGTTCGGATTGAAGCTGAGATATGCGCCCGTGCGCGGCCCATTGCCGGATGGACTTCGCGGGCTCACATGCATTTCATTGAACGTTCCCGCAGACGCCGGATTGCTATCTGCCTGCAACGCGAAATAAACTTTGTACCGGTTTTCCGTACCGCAGAATCCTCCGCTTGAAACCCATCCCGACACCTTGGCTCCAACCACATCGATGTGCGCGTCGTCCACCTTTGTGAGGTTGCGACTCAGGTCGATCAGCACCGTGTGGCTACTGCTTCCCGATGGATAGGTAAACCGCGCGATTCCGGAACGGGTTGCGGCGGCAATTTCGACGCCGATTCCAGAATCCAGATGAACCGAGTAATATCCCGGCTGCGCCACTTCCTGTTGATGGCTGTAGCTGGCACGGTAAATCGTCGAAAGCACCGGCGGCGGAAATTCTGGCGTCCCCAGGACAGGAAGGATCGGCACATCCCCATAGACGCCGCAGCCAGGTCCACTGAGATGCGTCAGACTAAATCCACGCGTGACCGGTTCCCCATAGTCATAGAACTGGCCGCTCACCGGGTCTGGACTCCAATACAGCATGCCGAACGGAACCGTGGCACCCGGGACGGTATTCCCATGATCACTTTGGGAGCTGATTCCTGTGCCGATCATAGGATTTACCTGGGAGACTGGGGTTTGCGCTTGTTGAGCGAACACCAAGGCGGGCAGTAGGAAGCAGGTGAGCAAGAGTGATTTCATTAAAGCCTCATTCAGGACGGGAGTTCAAAGCGCATTGACCAGTGTTGCACAATTACCGCGGATTGTCGGTGATGACTGGTGGCTACGGGAGTCGAATCCCACCTGTTGCGCTAGCCCATGGCGACGCAGGCCGCCGCAATGTCGCCAATCCGCTCTCCCAGGGCCGCAGGAACAATCCTGCAAGCCTGAGCCGCTGCAGGCAGAGCCTCCCTTTTCATGGCGACGCGCGCGGGCTCCAGCAGGCTTTCCCCCATGCGCATGGCAATGCCGCCAATAACGATCAATTCCGGATTCAGCAGATCGACAAGAATCGCCAACGCCTCTCCCAACCGGGTTCCGGTGCTGGAGATAATCTGCCGCGCCAGTTCATCCCCCTGTCTCGCAGCATCGGCCACATCTTTCGCGGTCAAGATTCTGTTTGTCGCCAGCTGAGCGACCAGCGCTGTGGCTTCTCCATTTTCCATCGCGGCCGTAACCCGTTGGGTTGCAGCTCGCGCAATTCCGCCCCCGCTAGCCCAGCCTTCAGCCGATCCAGCTTTGTTATAGCCGACCGGTCCAGAGGGAGTGAGACGAACGTGCCCGATGTCGCCCGCCATGTCGGAGGCCCCGCGATACAAGCGCCCCTCGATGATGAGGCCCGCGCCCAGACCGGTTCCCATAGTCAGGAAAATCATATTCTGTATACCTTGGCCGGCTCCGTAGCGATGCTCAGCCACCGCGCCCGCATTCGCGTCATTTTCCAAACGGCAATAGACGCCGAATTCGGCCTGGAGCATATCTACAATGGGCACATCATTCCAGGTAGACAGATTCGGCGGCGATTGAATTACGCCACGTTTCCGGTCGAGGGGCCCCCCGCAACTGATTCCGATGGCTCCAATTTGCTCGGGACGCAACTGGTGTGTCTGGATTATTTGATGAATTGTCTGACGAATCAGTGTCAATGCGTGCTCTGGCCCATGTTCCGGCAACGTCGGAAACGCCACCCTCTTCAAGATCGCCGATGGTTCGGAACAAAGGACGACGGCTGTCTTGGTGCCCCCGATGTCCACGCCGATCCATAGCTTACTTGCTGTGTTGGCAGAGTTCTTTTGTTCGCTCATAGAGAACCTTCACACTCTCGAATCGATCCGAATTCAAAGGCAAAAAAAATCAACAATCAACGACACCGACCGTTCCAAAACATCCGGTCGGCGCAACCATGCCAAGCACCATTGGCCAGCTATTCATGTGAATCCGCCGCCGTCACCGACCGCAACGGACTCAGCGATGCTGATTCGAGTCTGGCTTATTCAGCTGTCAGACTGCAATCGCTCCTCCACCATTTCGCAAATCGTATGAAACAAGAATTGATGACCTTCCTGAATCCTCGCTGTGACCCCGCTGGTAACGAGTAGCTCAATATCGGCGAGCCCGGCGCATGTTCCGCCATCCTTGCCGAGAAATGCAATCGTCTTGACTTTCAAATCCCTGGCAACGACCAGGGCGCGGCGTACGTTCGCACTCCTCCCGCTCGTCGTAAATGCAATCAATATGTCGCCGGGCTTCCCGAATGCCTGCACCTGTCGCGAAAAAATCTCGTTGAATTCGTAATCATTCCCGATCGCCGTCAGGTCGCCACCCTGCGCCGCCAACGAGATTGCCGGATAAGGACGACGATCCTTATTGAAGCGGCAAACAAATTCTGTAGTGAGATGCGACGCGTCCGCGGCGCTGCCACCATTGCCGCACGCCATCAGCTTATTTCCGGCGAGCAGCGCATCCGCGATGGCGCCGGCGGTTCCGACGATTTGAGACTCGAGAGATGCCACCTGCTCCAGCGTCGCTTTCGCATCTCGTAGATTCGCTCCAATGATTGGGTTCATCCGTGTTTCCTTACTTTCTCTGTCGCTCTGGCTTCGGTGTTCGCCGGCTCATGCGTCTGCAGGTAGCTCGTCACGTAATCGGCGACGGCTGCCTCCAAAGAAGTAAAGGGCGCTGCGTAACCGGCCTGCCGCATCTTCTCCATCGGCGCCTGAGTAAAGTATTGATACTTTCCTTGCAGAATCTCGGGCATCTCGATGAAGTCAATCTGCGGCGGCACCTTCATCGCGGCAAACACTGCCATCGCCAGATCCTTCCAACTCCTCGCCTGTCCAGTCCCGCAATTGAAGAGTCCCCCACCGTCGCGGCGCCCCAGGAAATGTAATGTCATTGCGACCGCATCTTTGACATAAATGAAATCGCGCTTCTGTTCGCCGTCAGCATAATCCGGTCGATAGGATTTGAATAGCTCAACCCTTCCGATCTTTTGAATTTGCTCGTAGGATTTGGCGACCATGGAACGCATATCGCCCTTGTGGTCTTCATGCGGGCCAAAGACGTTAAAGTATTTCAAGCCGACAATTCGATCGAACAGCTTATGCTTTCGCGCCCACAGATCAAACATGTGTTTGGAATATCCATACATGTTCAGCGGCTGCAAGGTGGGTAGCTGCGTCACGTCATCGCTGTATCCATGACTGCCATCGCCATACGTAGCCGCGCTAGAAGCATAAATAAACTGGGTATTTTCGCGCAGGCAATAGTCGCACAGTGCCCGCGTGTAGTGATAATTATTCTGCAGCAGGAAGTCTGCATTATGTTCGGTCGTGGAACTGCAGGCCCCCAGATGGACCAGAGCTTCCAACTCGGCGACTCTTCCCTTCTCCACGTTGGATAAGAATTCGTCTGAATCGACGATGTCTTCGTATTCCAGCCCGAGTAAATTGCGCCACTTTTCGTCGTGACCCAGGTTGTCAACCAGCAGAAGATTGTCATAGCCGCGAGCATTCAATTCCGCGACTACGTTGCGGCCGATAAATCCCGCTGCGCCGGTCACTACGATCGGTTTTTTCATGCCGTCTCATCCTTTGCGTGGACCTGCAATATGCGCTGGATCGTATGGGTCGTCGAGCGCCCTTCCACCATGTCGGCCAGCACGACTCTCCCTCCGTGGGCTTCCACTACCTCGCGGCCACTGACGTAATGCGCCCAGTCACTTCCCTTCACCAGCACCTGCGGCAGGATCTTCGCGATGATCTCCTTGGGCTCTTTATCTCCAAATAGCACGACATAATCCACGGCTCGCAGCGATCCCAGGACGAAGGCGCGGTCCTGTTCGGAATTGATCGGCCGGTCGTCGCCCTTATTGGCGCGAACGGATGCATCTGTATTCAAACCAACCACCAAAGCATCCCCCTGGTTCCGCGCAAAGGTCAGATACGTCACATGTCCGCGGTGCAAAATGTCAAAGCATCCATTTGTGAACACCAGCTTCTTTCCCTGCGCAACCAGCTTATCCCGCTCGGCCCGCATTGCCTCAACGGAAATCACCTTTGGGTTGTCAATCTTCATTCTTCT
>JAJYBW010000125.1 GCA_021778815.1 Acidobacteriota bacterium
GGGGCGGCCCACCCGCAGCGCCGGTCGGAGATTTCATCTCAGATTCTTCACCGACAGCGAATGTCGTCGCCAGTTGCGGCGCGGCATAGATCATCTTGTTATTCGATATGCGATTTTGCGCCGTCTCCGGAGAAATGGCGAAAATATCCACGCGAACTTTCTTATCCTGCAAAAAGTTTTCGGTATCTTTCAGCTGCACCGCGTCCTTGTTCACAAAAGGAAGCGCGGTGTTGGCCGCGACAAAGCGATGCGAGTGCACCATGCCATTCACATTGCCGGCATCGTTGGACGGTGTCTCCGGCATGTGGCAATCTTCGCAATTCATCGACTTCGGCGGATAGTAGAAAGATCGCGCGCCCAATCCTGAGACGCCGCTGGCCTGCCAATTGTCATAATCGTCAAAGCCGCGAATCCAGCGATAATGATTGTCGGCCACATCCAGGTGGACCTTGTGGCAATTGCCGCAATATACCGCGGACTGGCTGCCGCGCATAAACGGTTTTAGAAACGTCCGCCGATGCGGCTCCGGATCTTCTTCAATCAGATAGTCAATGACGCGATGCACAATGGGGTTCTTGCTCGCCACCAAGCGCTGCAGTTGCGGGTATTCCAGAATAAAGTCAGCGTTGCCCATAGTGCTTTTCTCCACTCGGATGGAGTGGCACACCACGCAACCCATGCCCGCCTGCGAGGCCGGAATAAAGAGGTGATCTTTGACTGGCGTATTGAAGTTGCCGGGGAAAAATAGCGCCGCATCGTGGCATCCTGCGCACACTTTGGAGGCTTGTACGCCATCCACTTGTTGCATGTAGACAATCGCCTGCCGGTACCACTGGTTGTTGAAGGATGAGAAGTGATGCGCCGAACTCTCCCATTGCTTGTAAATGTCGGCGTGGCATGTTTTGCAAGTGGCGGAGTCCAGAAAATAATCCTTCGGCACCACCTTACCGGTGTAGGTCTCAGCGTCGCTCGGAAAGAAGGGACTTTTCGGGCCTCCGCCTTCATCCGCCTGATCGGCCGGCGCCATGCTTGGATTGTGAATGGCATGATCCTTCTGCCAGGGAATGGCGCGCAGCCACCATGCTCCAGCAGCCACCGCGGCGACCAACACCAGCGACACCGCAACTCGCACCGCAGCTTTCGCTCCTCCATGCTGCAACCAGCCCCGATTTGCAGCCCAAACTGCCAGCAGAATTGCGACCGCCACCATCGAGATGAGTTCATGCGTGTATAGGACCGGCCATTGTTGGCGCCGAGTGCCCGTATACACCAGCACAGCACCGGCAACGCCGCCCAATGTGAATACAATCCATCCCGCTTTTTCCAGTGGCCTTTTTCCCCGCAGCAACTTTCCCATGCCAGGGATCGTGAAGACCACAAACACGCAGCCGGCAAAGATGTGCAGCACCACGACCGCTTCATAGATCAGCGTTGCCGTGGGAAACGCGTAGAGATAGACGGCGCTCGCCGCCAGCGCAACGCTCAAAGCTATTAACCACCGCCTCATTGTTTCAATGCCTGCTTTCGACCCCTTGCTGACTCTCTATCGCCGTTCTTCTATTATTCTAAGCGGCGATGGCCGGGTCTTTTTGCCGGTCATTTGTAAGCAGCGACGGAAGCGATCTCATAGTCTCCTCAGAACTGGAACCGCGCGCTCAACTGTATTTCGCGGCCAGGTGTCATTGCCATGGTAATGGAGCCAAACTGCGGCGTGTTCACAAAGCGGTTCGGCGAGCCAAGGTTGGTGTGGTTGAATGCGTTAAAAAAATCGCCCCGAACCAGAAAAGCCATCTGCTTGTGAAGCGGCATCGTCCTCTGCGCAGAGAGATCCATCGTCTGCAAGCCCGGCCCGTAAACGGAGTTGCGTCCCACGTTGCCGAACGTATAAGGAGCAGGCGCCGCGAAAGCGGCACGGTTGATCCAATGGGTGGAGTTTCGCGTCCCTGGGCCGAAAATTGGCTTGCCGGTTACGTTGGCGCGGATGGGGTTTTCTCCGAGGATCGTACCGGCATTTGCTGTATCCCCGAACACAGATACAGTAAACGGGTATCCCGACTCCGCCTGATAAATCATCGAAAACAGCCAGTTCTCCGTGGCGATGCGCGTCCACTTCGACCGCATATACGCCGGTCCGGCATACACTGCGCTCACCACAAATCGCTGCGGGATATCGCAGGCCGGTCCCTTTTCCGCAGCCAGATCGTTGTTGTTCTGCGGTATGGTCGATTCGTACATGGGCGAGCGGAAGTCCGGCGCATTGCTAAGATTTTTTGAGAACGTATAGTTCGCCAGAAGGCTGAACCCATGGCTGTAACGCCTTCGCAGGTTGATGTAGCCGGCGTCATACCAGCTCTGCGCCGTAGTTTCCAGCAGATTGATCGCGCTCACGGGAAATGTCAGGCTGGCGACATCGATCCGAGTGCCTTCAATGACGGGGGGTATCACGGTCCCTTGGGCAAAGCTGATGTGCTGAAATGGACGGCGCGGCTCGATCGCGCCGGGACCCGGCAGCGCGTTGTTGATTAAGTGAGCGCGTTGCAAATGGAAGCCGCGGGCGCCAAGATAACCAATTTCCACGGTCGTCGCGGAGCCCAACGATTTCTCAATGGTCGCATTCCATTGCTGGATGTACTGGGGAGATGGGTGCAGGCTAAAGGAGGCAAAGCTCACCACGGTCTTGCCCAAAACAGCCGGCGCGAAATTGAATCCCGCAATGGCCGGCGACGGGGTGTAGTTGTCTCCCTGGTCCGTCTCCGGAAAGACGAAGGGCACGTTGTGGCGCTGATTGCACCAGGAGTTATAGTCAACCGGCGTGTAGAAGATGCCGTAGGCGCCGCGCACGATTAGTCCCAGGCTGGGGATATTGTGGGCGATGCCAACGCGCGGCGCGAAGTCCAGACGGTTCCCATACATCAACCCGTTGGGATACTTGCCTTGGCCGCCAATGAAAGCCACTGGAGTGCCGGATGAAAGATCAAGATTGCTGTTGGTAAAATGCGCGTCCCACAATGGGCTGGCATACTCATAGCGCAGCCCATAATTCAGGGTCGTGTTCGCGGATACGCGCCAATCATCCTGCGCGAACGCGTCTGCGAACCAGCCACGCAGGTCCATCGCAGGAACTCCAGCCTGCCGCTGCCGGACGACTGGCAAGCCCAGCAAAAAGCTGGCCAGCGCCGAGCCGGTCCCGTCATTCGACGCGGTGCGGGAGGTGTAGCCATTGGTGAACTGGTAGAATCCGCGGTTCTGAAAAAATCCCCACATCGGCCACAGGTAACGGCGATAGCTCGCGCCAAACTGGAGATTGTGACGGCCACGCTGCCAGAACAGAGTATCGCGTCCTTCATACGTTGTGTCCCAGTCATGAACCGGCGTCGCGGCAAAGGAGTCTCCGAACCCAGAATAACCTTGCACTGCGAACCACGGCGCCCCCCACGCTCCCTTTCCGCCAAAGCCTATGCCTTGAATCCCTAGTTGACCCACGATGTTATTCACGTTATTGTTCTGCGACTGCAGAAACATCGACAGCCGGGAGGCGGCAAGGGTCGCGGTATTCAACAATGCCGGCGAAAAAATATGGTTCCAGGAGCCGACCGCCTGCTGCGCCAGATTGTCATTGGAAACGCCGAATCCAGGCAGGTTGATCGGAGAAAATCCCGTCTCGCTCGATCCAGAATAGCGCGCAAAAATCAGGTCTCCATTGGCAAAGTCATGATCGAACCGTAACGTTCCCTGGTTCCAGTTTTGCGTCTCATTTCGCACATCCATATAGTTGTTTGAATCCACCCCGGGCTTCCCAAAATTGGGCCGGGGTAAATATTGCGTCATGAACTGAGTGGCTACGGAATTGAGATCGTCGGAAGGAATTCTGTTGCCTGGAAATTGATTGCGGACCACGGGACCGCTGCCGGATTGCGGCGTCGACGGGTCATAGATATTGATGCCGCTGTGGCTGAAGTCCCCGTTGATCTCCGCCAAAGTGGGCACAGTGTCGATCATGGTGTCTGTCTGGATGTGCCTGTAGCCTTCAAAATTTGTAAAGAAGAAAGTGTGCCTCATGCGAACCATGGGACCGCCCAGAGAGCCTCCAAATTGGTTCTGCACCAGATAATTGTTGCTGTTCATCTGCTCAAATGTGTTGGCGTCGAGCACGCTATTTCGCACGTAGTCGTAGAGAGTGCCGTGCAACTGCTTCGTCCCGGAACGGGTCACGATGTTAACCTGTCCGCCGCCCGCGCCTCCCTCGTCGGCTGCGTAGGTGGAGGTGTCCACCCGGAACTCCTGGATGGCGTCAAGAGAAAGGCTGATGTTCTGGGTCCAGAAAGTCGGGTCCGTGTTGACGGCTCCGTCCAGAAGGTAGTAATTCGCATTGGGACGCCCTCCACCCACGCTGATGGCGGAGTTTTGTCCAGGACGCCAGTACAGAGGATTGACGTCTCCCTGCTGTGCGCCGGCTCCGGAGTGTGCTCCGGGCACGGTGAGTGCCAAATCCAACACCATGCGCCCGTTCAGTGGCAGGTTCTCGATATCTTTCGGCTCAATCACCTCGCCCACGCTGGTCTTCGTCGAATCCATCACGATCGATCCTCCCTTGACGGAAATCGATTGCGCCAGTGAGGCGATTTGAAGATGGAAATCGAGAGCCAGGTTCTGATCGACTTCCAGCGTCAGAGTTCGACTGAGAGGAACATAACCCGGTAAAGCCACCGAAACCGAATACGTTCCGGAGAGAATCAACGGCGCTTCATACAGCCCCGCAGAATTGGTCACCAGATTCCTGATTGCACCGGTCGCGGTGGCGGTCAGGGTAACCTTGGCCCCTGAGATCGGATGGTTCTGCGGGTCGCGCACCACCCCGTGCAAATTCGCAAAATTCGACTGTGCATGCGCCGTTATAGCGATCCAGCAGCACAACGACACCCACAAATATAGGGTTGTAGCTCGTACCAGCTTTCTGGAGAACTGAACACTGCAATGCAAATTCGACGCGCTACCCACAAATGCGACCGAAGTTGAAAGGACAAAAGAGGGCGCTGCTGATCTTGCAAGTCCACGGTGTCTCAGTTTCGTTCTCCCCATATCTGTAAATGTGTTGCGCCTCGCCACGATAGCCGCGTTGCACCCGACAATACCGGTCGCAAATCGTCTTCGGCTTGCTCGCCAAGCTTCTTTGATTGGAAACAGAATGGTCAAGCACCCTGGGGTGGAGACCGGCCTGCCACTTTCGATGGAGTCAAAAACGTCAGTACCTCTGTTTGAAGCCAAAGTTCGCCGTCAAACCCAGTCGCACCGGCAACCTGCCCGCGGCCGCGATGTGAATCGCCGTCTTAAGTAAATCGTTATAGACGCCGGGGGGTATGATGGTTTCGCTGGAAAATTCTGATCGACTGGACACCCGAAACCAGTATGCATAAACTTCCCTGTTTGAAACTGTTCTCGATCTTTGCGATCTCTGCGCTTCTCTCGCCGGCGTTCGCCCAGCATCACCATCACAACAATTCCGGCACCTCAGCCTCGAACCCGGCGGCCTCCGCCCCATGGATGAACCGGAATCTCTCGCCCGATCAGCGCGCGGATATGGTGCTGCAGCAGATGACGCTGGATGAAAAGATTGACCTGCTGCATGGCCAGGGAATGCTTGGCTGGGCAGGCAAGCCGATGCCAAACGCAAACCTGAGCAACGGCGGCGCCGGGTTTGTCCTTGGCGTGCCGCGCCTGGGAATTCCGCTGATCCAGATGGACGACGCCGCCTATGGTGTTCGTTTCAGCGCGCGCAATGGACGCTACTCGACCGCGATGCCCTCTAACCTTGGCTCCGCCGCCAGCTGGGATCCGCAGGCTGCCTGTGAATATGGCGGTGTGATCGGTAGGGAATTGCATGCCCAGGGCTACAACATGTCGCTCGGCGGCGGCGTGGATCTGGTCCGCCAACTACGCGGCGGCCGCACCTTTGAGTACATGGGCGAGGATCCAGTTCTCGCCGGCACCATGGTCGGCAACCGCATCAAATGCGAGCAGGCTGCGCACGTCATTGCCGACATCAAGCACTACGCCATGAACGATCAGGAGAGCGGGCGCAACGAGTACGACGCCATCATCGGCAAGCGCGCCATGCAGGAAAGCGATCTGCTCGCATTTCAGATTGGCGTTTCCATTGGCCAACCTGGCGCGGTGATGTGCGCCTACAATGCCATCAATGGCGATTATTCCTGCGAGAACAAATACATTCTCTCCGATGTGTTGAAAGGCGAATGGAAGTTTCCTGGCTTCGTCCTCTCCGACTGGGGCGGCACGCACAGCACCGTCAAAGCTTCGGCCGCAGGACTCGATAATGAAGAGCCACTCGATACCTACTACGGGCCCAAGATGAAAGAGGCGGTGCAATCCGGCGCAGTGCCCATGGCGCAGCTCAACGACCACGTGCATCGTATCCTTCGTTCGGAATTTGCTGCCGGCATCATCGATGATCCCACGCAGAAAAGTGTCGTCGAGGCCGCGCGAGACTTGAAAATCGCGCTCAATGTTGAGGAGCACAGCATCGTCCTGCTGAAAAACTCGCACAACCTGCTGCCGCTCGACTCAGCGAAAATCCATTCCATCGCCATCATCGGTTCCCATGCGGATGTCGGCATGATTTCCGGCGGCGGATCGGCGCAGGTCGACCCACCGGGCAGCACAAATCCGGAATGGCAATCGCATGTCTGGTTTCCGCCGTCGCCGTTGAAATCGGTGACTGAGTTGGCATCCGGGGCCACCGTGAAATTCGATTCAGGCAGCGATCCTGCTGCCGCGGCTGCGTTGGCGCGTCAATCCGATGTTGCCATCGTGTTCGTCAATCAGTGGTCGAGTGAGGGCATGGACCTGCCGAATCTTTCGCTCCCCGACAATCAGGATGCTTTGATCGATGAGGTCGCAGCCGCCAACCCACGCACTATCGTCGTGTTGGAAACCAGCACCGCCGTCCTGATGCCATGGATAGAAAAAGTCGGCGCGGTTGTGGAAGCGTGGTACGCCGGCAGCGACGGGGCCCCCGCGGTCGCGAATGTTTTGTTTGGAGACGTCAATCCCAGCGGCAAGCTGCCCATCACCTTCCCGCTGACCGAAGCCGATCAACCTCCGCCGCAAATTGTTGCGCCTCCGCCGGGCGCGCAGGGGAAAGCTGCCGTCATGCGCACCGGTGTCGCTCAGCCAACTTTTACCGTGCATTACACAGAAGGCCTGAAAGTCGGCTACAAGTGGTACGAGTCGGAAAATAAGCCGGTGCAATTTCCCTTCGGCTTTGGATTGTCCTACACCACGTTCAGCTACTCTGACTTGCAGGTAGAACCTGGCCCTACCGCCTCCTTAACCTTTACCGTCAAGAACACCGGCGATCGCGCCGGAGAGGAAATCGCAGAAGTTTACGCGGGTCTTCCGGCCAGCGCCAACGAACCTCCCAAGCGGCTTGTTGGCTGGAGCAAAGTTCAACTGAAGGCCGGCGAAAGCAAGCAGGTACACATCACCATCCCGCAACTGTATCTCTCCATTTACGATGAGCAGCAGCCGGGTTGGAAGCTGGTACCGGGAACCTATTCCTTCATGGTGGGCGGCTCGTCCGCCGATCTTCCGCTGGTCAAGCAAGTCGATTTATCCGGCAGCACTGGAACCAGCAGCGGGCAATAGCGGCGCGTCCGGCTAGCCGCCACGAATGGCATCGGCAATCGCTACCGCTTCGCGCGCAGGCTTTACATCGTGGACGCGAACCAGGTGCGCCCCGGCCAGTACTGCAGCGGTGGTCGCGGCCACAGTCGCATTGCCGCGCTGATCGGCCGGAACATCGTGCCCGTAGATCTGCGACAGCGTTCTGCCTAAGAATGCCTTGCGCGATACGCCCGCCAGCAGGGGATAGCCGAGTGTGTGTAGTTCGTCAAAGTGCCCCAGCATCGGATAGTTTTCGTCGAGAACTTTTCCGAACCCAAATCCGGGGTCCAGCACGATGGCCGCCGGTTCAATTCCCGCGGCAATCGCGTCGTCCGCTCGCTGCTTTAACTCGCGCAGCACCAGCGGCACAACTTCCTCGCGCGCAAGCGGCGGTTGCGCGTGCCATTCGCTGCTGCGGCCGCGAGTATGCATCAACATCACGCCGCATCGCAGTTTCGCGCAGACAGAAGCCATCGCCGGGTCCCACAGAAATCCGCTGACGTCGTTGACAATCTCCGCGCCTGCCCGCACTGCGGCTTTCGCGGTTTCAGATTTGTAGGTATCGATGGACAGAATCGTCTCCGGCCGCGCTCGCAGAATGCCTTCCATCACAGGCAGCACCCGATCCAGTTCTTCCTGCACGGAAACCGGAGGTCGCGTGCCGGGCCGAGTCGATTCGCCGCCAATGTCGAGGATGTCCGCGCCCTCATCCAATAATCTCAGCGCATGATCCATCGCTTTCGTCGCGGATAAAAATTTTCCACCGTCGGAAAAAGAATCCGGCGTCACGTTGACCACGCCCACCAGCAAGGTTCGCTCGCCCAGCTCCAGCGCGCGCGTACGCAGGGCCCAGCGGAAATGCGGTCGTGACGCGAGAGTCATACCTCATTCTATGTCGTATAGGTTTTCACCTCACGACGCGTGACGCCGAGAAAAGAATGTCCGCACCCGTCAAATCAGCTTCGCCAAAATGTTACACTCGCGCCCATCATGAGATTTTTTCCCCGCACCACTTTTCTGCTCTCTGCTGTCCTCATTTTGCCGTTCAGTGGGCTGGCCGCGCCCCGCCATCATCGCACCAGATCGGCCCCAACAGGCACCCTGTCGCATCAGATTGACGCGTTACTGGCCGCACCCACAGCAGCGCAGGCTCATTGGGGAATTT
>JAJYBW010000126.1 GCA_021778815.1 Acidobacteriota bacterium
TGAAATACGCAGCCGCGTGTGCCAGCATTTCCGCGTGGTCTTCTGTCCACTCGGTGGAACCGAGGAGACCTTCTTCCTCTCCATCCCAGCTGGCAAAGATGAGGGTGCGTTTCGGTTTCCAGCCGCTTTGCAGAAGAGTGCCGATGCCATGCACGGCTTCCAGCATGGAGGCGGTGCCGCTGTTGGGATCGACGGCGCCGAAGACCCAGGCATCACGATGATTGCCGACGATGACGGGTTGATTGGGAAATTGAGTGCCGGGAATTTTTCCGATGACATCCCAAATGGTGTGGAGAGCGTAGTCCTGCTGGAGCAGCATGTGAACCTTCACCGGGCCCGGACCCATGTGATAGGTGAAGGGCAGCGCGCCTTGCCAGGCATGCGGAGATTCAGGGCCGCCGAGCGCTTGCAGAATGGGCGCCGCATCGCGATAGGACAATGGCGTCGACGGAATTTTCGGCTCGTTGGTAGCGTCAGCGAGCGGGACACGTTTGTCGGCGGGAAGATCGGGTGTGGACGCGATACCGGGCGTGGTGGGGTCGCCGGGATATTTGAAGAGGTACTGAATTGAACCGCGCTGAACGCCGCTTTCGGGACGGTAGGGGCCGTCGGGATAGATATCTCCCTGGAAGTAGCCGTCGTCGGCGGGGTCGGAGTAGATGATGACTCCCGCGGCTCCGTGCTGCTGCGCGACGTAGGCTTTGACGCCGCGGAAATTATTTCCGTAGCGGACGATGACGATCTTGCCTTTGACGCTGATGTGCTTGGCGGCGAGCTCGGCGAAATCTTTTGGCGTACCGTAGTTGGCGTAGACGACTTCTGCGGTGACATCGCCGGAAGGAGAGTAGGCGTTATAGGCAGTCGGGATGCGCTTGTCGTCCTGATACGGGTCGTCGCTGACATGCTCTGGAGTGGGGCCCCACATGAGCTGTTTGCCGTCGCGTCCAAAGGCGGTGACTTCAACTTTCTTCGGAGTGTTCATCATGACGCGATAGGGAACGATCTTTGTTTCGAGACCGGCATCGCGAAATTTTTGTGCGACATATTGGGCGGTGGCAAAGTCTTCTTTGGAGCCGGCGATGTGCGGTGCCGCGGTGAGGATCTTCAATTCCTGACCGGCAAGGGTGGCGCTGGGAACCTGCAGAAATTCCTGATCGAGCTTGCCCTGCGCGGCTGCATCACGAAAGCCGAGCATCGTGGTGGGAGGCGTGGGACTCGCGGGGATCGAAGGTGGATTGGGCGGCGTGGTTGTTTGTCCAGAGAGGAAGCAGGCAAACAAAAGGAACGCCGCAGCGCGCAGAATCAAAGGGGATTCTCCCAGGGGAAGGTTGAATTTCAGGATACAGGATGGGGATGGAGAAGCCGGAGAGGTTTTGCGATGCGGCAGGCAGGGAACTCACGGTTGAGAATCAGTATTGATAATGGCAGCGTAAGCTATGGGCCAGTTGGGAGTGACCCCGTTATACTGCCGAATACGTCGGGGAATTGTGGATGCGAAAGAGGAGGGCGGGATTCATATGAAGCTGATGTCGGTGAATGTTGGGCTTCCCAGAGAGGTGATGTGGCACGGAACGAGCGTGACCACGGGGATTTTCAAGGAACCGGTCGAGGGTCGCGTTGCGTTGCGCACGTTGAACCTGGATGGCGATCGGCAGGCGGACCTGAGCGTGCACGGCGGCCGCTACAAGGCTGTCTATTGTTATCCGCTGACGCATTATGACTACTGGAAGAAGGAATTGCCGGACAGAGAGCTGCCGATGGGCATGTTCGGTGAAAACCTCACGCTCGATGATTTTGCGGAGGAGTCGATTTATCTTGGCGACCGGTATTCCGTGGGTTCAGCGGAGGTGGTGGTGACGCAGCCTCGGCTGCCTTGCTACAAACTCGGCATACGATTTGAAGACGACCACATGGTGAAGCGATTCTTTGCGAGTCGGCGCACAGGATTTTATCTTGCGGTAACGAAGGAAGGGGAAGTCGGCGCCGGCGATGAGATGAAATTGGTCCACAGCGATCCCAACCGGGTGCCGGTTTCGGAGATCATGCGTTTGTACGCGGAGAAACAATATGGCGGTGCGAATGCGGAGGCAGCGCAGCGGGCGATGCTGGTGGAGGCACTGCCGGAAAGCTGGAAAGGGTATTTCCGCGAGAGACTAGAGCCGCATGCGGATCGAGGGTGAATTGCGACCGGATATGGCCTCAGTCTTTCAGGCGGTCGAGATGCAGGAAACCGCCGCTGGCGTAGAAGATGACGGCGAAGATAGACAGGTTATAGCAGGCGTGCACCAGCGCAGAGCAGGCGACAGAATTGGTCCGTTCGCGAACCCACACCAGCACCAGGCTGACGATGAAGACCAGGCTGAGCGGGGCCCAGGCGTGCCCGACCTGCTGCGCATGCAGAAAGGCAAAGGGAACGCTGGTTAAGATGGCGGCGAGGATGCGACCTGTCCACGGTCGCAGCGATGTATAGAGAAATCCGCGAAAGGCGATTTCTTCGCAGATGGGTGCGATGAAGACGCCGAACAGGGCTACCATCCACGCGTCGGGCGCATTCTGGAAAAAGGAATCGACCGGCATTTCTTTGGGAATGGGCAGATAGTTGGAGGCCAGTTGCATGGCAACTCCGAGCCCGATGCCGAGCAGGGGGAGCCAGAGCGCGTAACGGCGCGCCTGAGAAAAATTCCAATGGATGCCGGCGAGAAAACCGTCGGGCCAGACGCGCCGGTAGAGAGCGACCGTGGCGAGTGCGACCACCCCGTAGGAAACAACCATGGCCGGGATGCTGAAGCGCGGCAGATAGGCGAGTTTGCGCAGAGTGATTCTGCCGAAGAGATGCCAGTGGATCGCCACTGCCGCGCCGAGAGCTTGAGTCAGTGTGATGAGGATGGCGGCCAGGGTGAAGAAGGCGACCATTTCCAGAATCGTGGGGGTGTCGCCCTGGCGCGGCGCAGGTGCAGGCGGGAATTGTTCGGCGTCAGGCGGCAAGGATTCCGGCACGGGATAGGTGTTCGAGCTCATGATGTGGTGTTCCGAATCTGCGGGTACCGGATAGATTCTTGTGAGGCGTCTATAGTTGTATCTTTTTCCGGGCGGAAGCGCGACCCTTCTTTGCAGGGGCGAATCCATTTGGTTGCGACTGTTTTGGTGGGTCGGTTTGCGGGAAGTATCGACGCAGGAATATTCCGGTATACGACGCGGGAGTGGCGGCGACCTGGGCAGGCGTTCCTTCGGCGACGATTTCTCCGCCGTCTTTGCCGCCTTCGGGACCAAGGTCGATGATCCAATCGGCACTGCGGATGACATCGAGATTATGTTCGATGATCAGGATGGTATTGCCGAGATCGGTGAGGCGGTGGAGGACTTCCATCAACTTGCGCACGTCGTCGAAATGTAAGCCGGTGGTGGGTTCGTCGAGCAGGTAGAGGGTGCGTCCGGTCTGGCGCTTGGAGAGTTCCCGCGCCAGCTTCATTCGCTGCGCTTCGCCGCCGGAAAGGGTTGTTGCGGATTGGCCGAGATGCACGTAGCCTAGGCCGACGTCGTTGAGGGTCGCCAGCTTTTGGCGAACGACGGGGATGTCTTCGAGAACCGTCAGGGCATCGGAGATCGGGAGCTCGAGAATATCGGCGATAGAGTGGCCCTTGAATCGAACCGCTAGAGTTTCCTGATTGTAACGGCGACCGTTACATACCTCGCAGGTGACGTAGACATCGGGCAGAAAATTCATTTCAATGCGGCGCTGGCCGTCGCCCTGGCAGGTTTCGCAGCGGCCCCCGGGAACATTGAAAGAAAATCGGCCGGCTTTGTAGCCGCGTTCGCGCGCCTCCGGCAGCATGGCGAATAGATCGCGGATGGCGGTAAACACGCCGGTGTAGGTGGCGGGATTCGAGCGCGGTGTGCGACCGATCGGCGACTGATCGATCTGAATCACCTTGTCGATGATCTTGGCGCCGAGGACGCGGTCATGCTCGGCGGGTTCTTCGCGGGAGCCGTAGAGATCGCGTGCCAGGGCACGATAGAGAATGTCGTTGATCAGCGTGCTTTTGCCGGAGCCGGAGACACCGGTGATGACTGTGAGCAGACCGAGCGGGAAGCGGACGGTCAGATTTTTCAGGTTGTGGCCGCGCGCGCCTTCGATGGTGAGCCAATGTTCGCCAGTAGGACGCGGCTCGCTGCGCTGAACGGTTTCCAGATCGCCGCTGAGATACTGACCGGTCAGTGAGCCGGGTGTGTCCATGATTTGCTGCGGTGTTCCATGCGCAACCAGATCGCCGCCAAGCCGGCCGGCACCCGGGCCGAGGTCGAGAACATAGTCGGCGCGACGAATGGTGTCTTCATCGTGCTCGACGACTAGGATGGTGTTGCCCAGGTCACGGAGAGAGGTCAGCGCCTCAATGAGGCGCTCGTTATCGCGCTGATGCAGGCCGATGGAAGGCTCATCGAGAACATAGAGAACGCCGCGCAGGCGCGAGCCGATTTGCGTTGCCAGGCGGATGCGCTGGCCTTCTCCGCCGGAGAGCGTGGCGGCGCTGCGATCCAGCGAGAGATAGCCGAGGCCGACGGCGACCAGGAATTCCAACCGCTCGATAATCTCGCGCTGCAGGCGATCGGCGATCAGTTGCTCGCGTTGGGTGAATTGAAATGCACGCGCAGCCGCCAGCGCATCCGCCAGCGGCAAGGCGGCGAAGTCGGCAATGGAGAGGCCGTTGGCGGTGACCGCCAGCGATTCCGGGCGAAGACGTTTGCCGTGGCATTGCGGACAGACGGTTGCGGACATGTAGCCCATCAACCACTCGCGATAGCTGTCGGAGCGAATTTCATCGAGCGATTGCCGCAGCCACTTGAGGATGCCGTGGAAGCCGGTGCGGGGACCTTCTCCGCGCTCAGGGCCGTAGAGAAGCAGTTTCTGCTGGGCTTCGGTGAGTTGTTCGAACGGCTTGCGCAGATCGATTTTGTAGCGGTCGGCGGCGAGGTGAATCAGTTTGCCTAAATATTGTGAACTGCCACCGGGGCCGAGGCCACCATCGAGCAGGGGCTTCGACCAGTCGACGATGATTTTTGCGGGGTCGAAGTCGTAGATGCTGCCCAGGCCGTTGCAGTGCGGGCAAGCTCCATAGGTACTGTTGAAGGAGAAGCTGCGCGGTTCCAGTTTGGGAACATTGATGCCGCAATCCGGGCAGGCCATGGAGGAGGAATACAGCTGTTCTTCGACGCGAAGGCCGCCGTTGGAATGACCGGCGGAAGCGGGCATGGCGACCAGCACCAGACCGTTGGCCATCTGCAGCGATTTGGTGACGGCGGTTTCGAGACGCTTCTCGACGCCGGGCTTGACGACGATTCGGTCGACGACGGCTTCAATGGTGTGGTTCTTTCGCCTCTCCAAGGCGATGTCTTCGGCCAGGTCGCGAATCTCTCCGTCGATGCGGGCACGAAATCCCTGCTGATCGAGTTTTTCCAGTTCGTCGCGAAATTCCCCTTTGCGTCCGCGAACGATGGGGGCATAGATGGTGACGCGCTCGCCGGGGGCCAGTTCCATCACGCGGCTAACAATCTGATCCGCGGATTGGCGGGAAATGGGTCGGCCGCAGTTGGGGCAATGGGGCACGCCGATCGAGGCGTACAGGAGGCGAAGGTAATCGTAGATTTCTGTAATGGTGCCGACGGTGGAACGCGGGCTGCGGCTGGTGGTTTTTTGCTCGATGGAAATGGCGGGGCTGAGGCCCTCGATGGAGTCGACGTCGGGGCGCTCCATCTGGTCGAGAAACTGGCGCGCATAGGCGGAAAGGGTCTCGACATAGCGTCGCTGGCCCTCGGCGTAGATGGTATCGAAGGCGAGCGAGGACTTGCCGGAGCCGGACAGGCCGGTGACTACGGTGAGGGAATTGCGCGGTATCTCAACCGTGATGTTCTTCAGGTTATGCTGGCGCGCACCGCGCACAGTAAGGTGAGGAATCGACATTCTCTAGCCAGGGGAAAAGCTTTCCGCGGCCCTGTTTGCCGCATGTTTATGCCCTAATGCAACGATAGCTTAAGTTTGGAGGAATCTGACGAAGCAACAGAATTCCTACAGAAAACACTAGTATGCTGGACAAGATTTCAGGTTGAATGAAGACCGGCGTGCGTGGATCCATTGGCTCGATTCGCGGCCATCGCCCGCACTGGATTCATGACGCTGGAGGAACTCCCCCGATGATTGTACTGATGGTCTCCACCATTCTTGCCTCAGTTGCCCTGGGTGTCGCGCTTGCCTACGGATTTTGCTCTGGAGTGTTTGCCGTGGCGAAGATGCATGTCCGCTCCCACACCGCTGCCCCGCTGCAGATTCAGACCAAGTCGGCCAATCCGTAATTTGCTTTACGGCCGTCCGATTTTTCAAGACTGTTCGAATATCTCTGGCGCCGCCGCGTTGATCTGCGCCAGGTTCAGCTCGTGCAAAACATCTCGCCCGTCCTCCATCATTGAGGAGCCCTTCTGCGCAATTCATTAAAAATATCCTGGGTTGACCTTGCCTGAGGTGGAGCTGTTGGATCTGCGGGCTCCGACTGTTCGCCGTCTGGCGGAGTCTCGCCGGGGTTGGCATCTGCGGGCGGAGTCGCTCCATTGTTGACAACAGGTACAGGTGCGACCGCGCCTGAACTGCCCGGCGCCGACAAGATGAGTTTGGCGGCGGTGCTACCACTTCCACCGCCGACGATGACAAAGTCGTATCCGGAGCCATCGAGCAGGGCCGACAGCGTGGCGGAAATACTGCCTGGACCATACTGTCCGTAGATACGCTGGTCGTGGCTTAAGCCGTCAATCACGAGGCCGGTCTGGTGTTGAATTTGCGTCAGGATGCTTGCCAGGCTGGAATTCTGCGCGCGTACACTTAAAAGGCCGCTGCTGAAATCGATCGTCGCCGGGTTCGGCGGCTGTTCCGCAGGCCGCAGTGGCGGCGGTGGAGCGACGGGTGCAGGCGCAACGGCAGCCGCTTGCGGCTTGGCATGATGACGATGGTGGACAGCGTGGTGGACGGGAGGCTTCGCTGTCGAAGTTTTTGTTGCGGGACTGCCAGCGGCGGTGGGAGCGGTAACTTTCGATTGTGCCGTCGCCAGCGACACGGGAAGCAGCAGCGCGCATCCACCCAGCGCAAGAACCCACGTCAATCCGATGCGGTTGCGGATCCATGTACAAGTGAACTCCGCTGGAGACCCATACACGATGCCAGAATTGGCATCCAATCGTTGTAGCATCCCGGCGCGGGTGTAGGGTTCAAAAAGCATTTCTGTACTAGACTAACAATGTTTGCCAGAGTCGGCATTGGAGACTGGCCTCTCCGGCCTGCTATCTTGAAGACCTTAAGAACAAATGAATGGCTGTATTCGGTACATTGAGGAAAACAAGAAATGAGTTCGACCGAAAAGCCCATTTCCAAGATTATTCGTGAACGGCGTGCGACCCCAAGTTTCGATGGGACACCAATTCCCGAAAAAGACTTAAAGCAAATTCTAAGTGCAGGCCTGCACGCGCCCAGCGGCTACAACATGCAGCCGTGGCGTTTTATTGTGGTGCGCAATCCAGAGCAGAAAAAGCGTCTGCGCGGGGCGAGTTTTAATCAGGCGAAAGTGGAAGAGGCGTCGGTGATGATTGTCGCCTGCGGCGACGCGGATGGCTGGCGCAACGGCGATCTGGAAGAGATGCTGCGCATGGGCCGCGAAGGTGGGATGACCGAGAGCTATGCGGCGCAGGCGAAGGAGACGATTCCCAACTATCTTTCCAACCATCCGAACATGCCGATGTGGCTGAACCGGCACGTGATGATTGCTTTTACCCACATGATGCTGATGGCAGAGGCGCTGGGCTACGATACTGCGCCCATGGAAGGTTTTGAGGAAGTGAAGGTCCGCGAGGTGTTGAAACTTCCGCTGAGCTATCACGTGGTGGCGCTGTTGGGCATTGGGCACCTGATGGGTCCGGACAAACATAATGGCGGCCGATTCGACATGGCGCGGACGGTATTTGACGAGGAATATGGCAAGCCGATGCGGCTGTGAGCGTGGCAATGGATTTGTGAGGGAGGCGCGGCTATTCGCTGCGTCTTTTCTATTGCGGGAAAGGTGGGACAGGGTTTGACTGCGCAGCGTGAATATCCAAAGTCGCCCATGGTGGGGGTAGGCGCAGTGGTGTTTGACGCGGACTGCGTGCTGCTGGTGCGTCGCTCGAAAGCGCCGCTGGCCGGAGAGTGGTCCTTGCCGGGCGGTGCGGTAGAACTGGGCGAGACGCTGGAGGAAGCCATTGTCCGCGAAGTGGCCGAAGAGACGGGGCTGCGTGTAATACCGCTACCGGTGGTGAAGGCGTTCGACCACATTGAGCGTGATGCGGAGGGGCGGGTTCAATTCCATTATGTGCTGGTGGATTTTCTTTGCCGGATTGACGCGAAGGACGGCGGACGCGTCGCGGGCCCGTGCGCATTGCAGCATGGCAGCGATGTCTCGGATGCACGTTGGGTTCCGCTGGAAGGGCTGCGAACATCGACGGAATTTCCATTGACGGAGCGAGCGTTAGAAGTGATTGCGATGGGGTCGAACGCGTTCCGGGAAGAAATTCGGCAGCTCTAAACTTTGCGGCCAGCGGCCGAGACTGGAATTGCCGGTTGCTGCTGGGTCATGCAGTGCATGGCTCCGAGACCCCAAATGAAATCCACGCTGTGGATGCCGACAATGGTGTGCAGAGGAAACAACTCGGCGAGAATGTTGAGGGCCACGCGGTCGTTGGGATCGTTGAAGGTGGGCACCAAGACCAGCCCGTTGGCGATATAGAAATTGGCGTAGCTGGCGGGGAG
>JAJYBW010000127.1 GCA_021778815.1 Acidobacteriota bacterium
AAAACCTGGGAGGGCGCCGCGGGATCGGTCATCGGCAGCATCGCAGCCGGCCTGGGAATCGTCTTTTGTGGAAGCCGACTCTATCGCCACGGCATCGAGCTGTTGTTCTATGCTCAACCATGGTGGTATTGGACAGGCATGGCCATCTTGTTGAACCTGGCAGCGCAAATCGGGGACCTGCTGGAGTCGGCGATCAAACGCGGCGCAGGCGTCAAGGATTCAGGAACGTTGCTGCCGGGACATGGCGGCGTGCTTGACCGCATTGACGCCCTGCTGCTGGCGCTGCCAGTGTTGTGGTATGCCCTGCTGCTGCGGCAGGCCTATTGAAACGAACGATTTGGGCAATATCGACGCAACATGAAAAGAGTCATTCTGAACGGAGTGAAGAATCCAGTGAATACTTGCGGATGAGTGAACCCATCACCCTCTGGATTCCTGGGTCGCATCGATCTCAGAATGACGAGCGTAATCGTCAGGAAAATTCTTGAAAAACCTTGCAATTCTCGGTTCTACCGGCAGCATTGGCCAGAGCACCCTTCGCATCGTCGAAAGCTATCCGGAAAGATTTGCCGTGGTCAGTCTGGCGGCCGGCCGCAAACTAGATACCGTCTTCGAGCAGTGCGAACGTTGGCGACCCAAAGTGGTCTCGGTCGCAGATGAATCGCTGGCGGAAACATTGCAGCAGAGACTGCGCGCTGCAGCTATTTCCGGCATCGAAGTTGTCTACGGATCGGCGGGCACAGTTCATGCGGCCACTTTACCTGACGTCGACTTTGTCGTGAGCGCCATCGTCGGTGTTGCCGGCCTCGAAGCCACCTACGCTGCCATTCAAGCCGGCAAGACCGTCGGAGTCGCGAACAAGGAATGCCTGGTGGCCGCGGGCGAAATCCTGATCGAAGAAGCGCGTCGCAAAAAAGTGATGATTCTGCCCATCGACAGCGAACATAACGCCATCCATCAATGCATGCGCGGTGGCTTGCCGCAGGAAGTGCGCGCCATCTGGCTGACCGCCTCCGGCGGCCCGTTTCGGACGACACCGCTGGAAGAATTCGCCGGCATCACGGTCGAGCAGGCCTTGCGTCATCCCACCTGGGTGATGGGGCAGCGCATCACCATCGACTCCGCCACCATGTTGAACAAGGGCCTGGAAATCATCGAGGCCTGCCGGCTGTTCAATCTGCCGCCCAGCGCGGTCCGCGTCACCGTGCATCCGCAATCGACGATTCACTCCCTGGTGGAGTTTGTGGACGGCAGCATTCTGGCGCAGCTTTCGGTGACGGATATGCGGCTGCCAATCCTGTATGCATTGACCTATCCGGAGCGTATTCCCTCCGATCTGACCTTCGATATGCGGAGCCTGGCGGAGCTTGATTTTTCACCGCCCGATCTGGAGCGATTCCCTTGCCTGCGCCTGGCCTATGAGGCCGCGGAAATCGGCGGCGAGCACTGCGTTGCGCTGAATGCCGCCGACGAAATCGCGGTGGAAGCGTTCCTCGCAAAACGGATTCCTTTCCCAGCCATACCGCGTACAATTGAACTGGTGCTGCAGCAGACGCCGCACCGGCATCCCGCCACCATCGCGGAAGTGCTGGACGCGGATGAACGGGCACGGGTCACGGCCCGCGAGATGCTCGCGAACGACCAGAGAGCGTAAAACCAGAGAACGGATACCCCCAAACCAGCATGCTATTTGTCCTGTTAAGTACCGTTTCCATGCTTGTTGTGCTCGGCGTGCTCGTGCTGGTGCATGAGTTCGGTCACTTCGCCGTGGCGAAGTTCTTCGGTGTTCGCATCGAGACTTTTTCCATTGGATTTGGCAAGCGCCTGTTCGGCTTTCGCCGCGGCGACACGGATTATCGCATCAGTCTGCTGCCGCTGGGCGGCTACGTGAAAATGGCCGGCGAGCTGGGTGGCGATGGGACGCTTCCAGCGAGCGGCGAGAGCGCATCGGGCACCGCGCCGCGCGATCCCGGCGATCTGAATTCAAAACCCCGCTGGCAACGCATCCTGATTGCCTGCGCCGGTCCGTTCTCCAATTTTCTGCTGGCGATTTTGCTGATGACTGCGGTGTACATCGGTCATAACGAAGTTGCAAACTATCTCAGCAATCCAGCCGTCATTGACTACGTCGTGCCCAATTCAGTGGCCGCCAAGGCAGGCCTGCAGCATGGCGATCGAATTGTTCGTTTCGACGGAACCGACAATCCTACCTGGCAACAAATCGAGGAACATGCGGCCCTGAACATGAATCATTCAGTCGCCATGCAGGTGGCACAGGGCGGCCAGCAAAAGGACATCTCATTATTCCTGCAAGCCCCATCGAATCCGGACGACTTCACCATCGGCGATGTAGGTCTGACGCCAGCACAGCAAGACACTCCCATGAAGGTGGCGATGGTTGACCCTGCATTTCCGGGGGCCAAAGCCGGCCTGAAGGTCGGAGATGAAATTGTGTCGGTAGACGGAACTCAATTGCATTCGCTGGAATCGATGATCCTGTATCTGCAACAGAACGGCGACAAGCCTGTGACGCTTTCCATTCTGCGCAATGGAGCTCCAACCACGCTCACAGTGACTCCGGCGAAAGCCGCAGGCCCAAATGGTCAACCGCATTATGAGATTGGATTCCGACCCGAGCCGCCGCCGTCGCATACCGAGCGGCTTTCACTCCCGCAGGCGTTCTCCAAAGCTGTTAGTGAATGTGTGAACGAATCGACAATGCTTTTGGATGTTCTGCGCCGCGTGGTGACCCATCGGATGTCGGCTCGCACGCTGAGTGGTCCGGTTGGCATCGCACGCCAGACGGGTTATGTTGTGTCGATGCCGGGATGGTCGCCAATGATGGCGTGGACGGCGTTCATCAGCGTTCAACTTGGCGTTTTGAACCTGTTGCCGATTCCCATCCTCGACGGCGGAATGATCTTGTTCCTGCTGATTGAATCCGTCATGCGTCGCGATATGAATGAAACCCTGAAAGAACGCGTGTATCAAACCGCGTTCGTCTTCTTCATTCTGCTCATGGTCTTCGTGCTGTTCAACGATCTGTCGAAGATTCCCAGCATTGCGCGACTGAAACTCTAAGCGGACGCAGCCGCCCCCGCTATCGCTGCGCCATAAAATAGGAGCCAATGACGGCGACGCCTGCAATCGCCTGGGCCGCCAATGTCTCCACCGTCGGAAACACAGAGAACCACAGTCCCATCCAACTGGGAATGATACTGGCCAGCCAAGGAATGGGCGTAGTCGGCAGCCAGTGCGCGAGTTGCATTTCCTGCGCCTGCTCTCCAACCATGACCAGAAGTACGCCCCCCAACATGATTCCGGTGAACACCAGCATTTTCTTGTAGGGCAGCTTGCGATGCGCCACGAAGGTGAGTGCGGCGACGACGCTGGTAAAGATCAGCCCGAGAATCACCCCATACAGCACCGGCCGGCCGCCCAGCCTCAGGCGGTAGCTTTGCAGGAACAGCACGACTTCGACTCCCTCGCGATAAAAGGAAGTAAATCCCAGCAGCGCCATGCCGAAGAACACTCGGCGCAATGAGGTGCTTTGCTCCGTTGCTCCCTTGATCAGGTCATGCTTGCGCTTGTTGTGCAGCGAGATCCAGCCGGTCCAATAGAGCTTGTGGAAGAACCAGTTCATCACGATCAGAAGCACGACAATCGCCAGTAGACCGGTAGCCGCCTGGATATAGAGGGCGTTGATGTTTTGCGCCAGATCGTCAATGATTCCGACTGCGACAAACCAGGTGATCAGCGTCGCCAGCAGCCCCACACTGACGCCAGTGGCCACCGGACGCCAGTACGCATCCTCCGACTTCATCAGGCTGGCGGTAATGGCAGAAAGGACAAGAATGCACTCCAGCCCCTCCCGAAATACTAGGATGGCAATATCCACCACCTGTGCGATGGAACCGCGTCCCAACGCGGTGGGATCCGGAACTCCGGAGGTGCTTACCGCCTGCCATGCCAACACGCCCAGCAACAGGCACGCGCCAATAGCCAAAGCAATGGGGAAAAATCGATTTCTTACTGGGTGTGACCGTACGGTCGTGTCTGAAACCATGGAAGTTATTCGTCAATCAATATCTAGGACTATTATAGTCGCAGTTTGACGGACGAACCTGCCGACCACTGCCAAATCCTAAGGTTTGGCATTCGGCAGATGGCAGCTTACGGCAGCGAGGGGGCGCGCTTCGGTTCCTCGGGACTCGCGCTGGCAGCTTCTAACTGTTCTTCTTCCATTTCAGACTCTCGGGCAACGTTGCGAAGCGAAACCTGCTCGACGCGGGCAAATGCGAGCCCGGCAGGAATTACCGTTAGAAATGTCACGACGTAGAGGGTCAACGCACAAGCTGTCGCCGCCTCCGGCCCAACATGCAGCACGCTGGTCAGCACGTAAATGATGGCGACCTGGGAGCCGCCGCCAATGGCTGGCAATTGAGCAAAGGAGCCGAACAAGCTACCCGCCATCAGCAGGGTGGTTTGCGCTGACGGGATGGAAGCCAGTTCTGGAACCGTAAATGAATGCACGACAACGACATAGGCAAGGGCAATCAAACCCCACGTCAAGAAAGAGTACAGCAGCGCTTCGAACAGTGCACCCCAGCCGGCAATGGCGTTCAATCCATGACTGAAGGCCAGGATTTTTTCCTGAACCCCATGCGCTAACTTCTTTGAGATCACGCCGAATGAGTGTCCGGCGAGGTCGGCCATTTTCGGTCCGGAGAATCGAATCGCCACAGCGATTAATGCCAGCACCAGCGCGGCCGCGATACCCAGGTAGCCAGCTCGACGAAACTGCTCGTGATACGGAAGATTTCGCACCGAAGGGCTGATGGAAAGCGTCACAGCGATGATGCCGGCAGCGGCCAGCAAATCGAACACACGTTCGACAGCGTACACCGCCAGCTGCGAGGTGAAGGTCACTTGCTGCCGCCGTGCGACGAGATAGGGTCGGACGAATTCTCCCAGTCGACCTAAGACGGCGACCGAAGTGAACCCGATGAATTGGGCGGGAACCATTTGGGCCGGAGTGGCCGGCTTAGTGGGCCGTAGAAACACGCTCCAGCGAAAGGCGCGAGTAATATATGCGCCATAGGTCAACAGCGTCGCCAGCACCAGCCGCGACCAGCGAATGGAATCGAAAGTTCGGGTCAGCGTGGACCACTCAAAGCTCTTCAACGTCCGAAACTGGACGTAGACCAGAACCACCAGGAGGGCAAAAATTCCGCCCATAACAAGCCATCGATGTCGTTTCATGCTGGTCTTTTCAGGTTCCCTTATCGGAATTTAATTTGCCGGCGCGGTGGCGACTGCAGCCATCGAAACCCAGGGCGCGTGCTTGGACTGCCGTTGCGCTTCCCGCAGCTTCCGCTGATTAAAATCATGGATCACACGTTCCACGTAGCGACGCGTTTCCGCATAGGGTGGGATGCCGTGATAGCGGTCTACGGCTGCCGGCCCCGCATTATAGGCAGCCAGGGCGAGAGCGATATCCTCGTGGTAATACATCAGCAGCGCATCCAGATAGGCTGTTCCACCGGCGATATTCTGCTCCGCCGCGAAGCTGTCGTGCACGCCCAGATCCTTTGCGGTGGCAGGCATTAGCTGCATCAAACCGCGCGCTCCAGTGCGAGAAATCGCGTGGATTCTGCCGTCACTTTCCGCATGGACCACGCTGGCCAGCAAATCAGGATCGAGATGGTGTTGCGCGCCCACCTGGTGCAGCAGCGCTGGGATGTCCACCGGCGGAGTGGTTTGCGCCTTTGACAGACCCGCCTCGGGTGCCGCGCTCGGCAGAACCACTGCCGAGCGAACGGTTTCAACGGCGACAATGTCGGCGGCTGCCACATCCAGATAATTCTCGTCCGACGAAGTCAGGTACAGTCGCACTTGCCCATCCAGATTTTTCTGGTGATCACAGACCAGTGCCGATCCATTGCGCAGCGTCACGCGCTCCGCGGCACGCGCAGCCGCAACAGGCCCAACAAGACCCGCCAAGACCCCGAGAAGCGCGAGTTTGCGATACGTTTTCATCCAGATTCGGTCAGCCTTCAAGGCACTCAGTCGGCAAGCGCAGGGGTCGGTCGCCGCGGCGACCCCGGTCCGATCGAGAGTCTTCTTCCAGCATACGCAGAATTGCCCGGGCCGCGCCATCGAACTCGTTGCTGCCGGTGACGCTCCAGCTATTCGCGGCTGCCATGCCCAGCAATTCCTCCGGGGAGTTCTCCATCACCACCGCGCGTCCGGCATAGGCCAGCATTTCGGCATCATTCATATTGTCGCCGATGGCCATAATATCCGCAGCGTCAACCCCGCGGTTCGCCGCAAGCCGGGCCAGGGCGCTTCCTTTGGAGCAGCCATTCGGCATCAGGTCCACAATGGAAAGATCCCGAGCAGGATATTCCGTGCGGTGGATGGAAATGATCTTCCGCAGATTCTCGGCCTGCTCCGTCGCTGCATCCAGCACTGCGAGCCCTTTATTCATAGCGGCAAGGGTGCCGCAGATCATCGCCTGCACCGGTTCTTCCCCGCCAGCAAAAGCGCGCTCCAGCGGCAGCACAGCCTCCAGTTCGTGCAGGTTCGACTCCACCCAGCGCGAGAGCCGTGCCTGTAACGCAGCGATGTTTTCTACTACCAGGGCACCGGGGCCGGTGCGATCAAACGTGAAGACCAGCGAATCGCGAAAATCATTTAACTGATGGCAGACTTGCAACGCGGTTTCGACCGGCATGCCGATGCAATCGAGCGGACGCCCCCCGAAGGTTCGGCTAATCGCGCCGTTGGAGCTGATGAGAACTGTCTCCGGGTCCAGCCCGAGCGGGGCCAGCATGGTCCACGCGAAACTATGGCGCCGACCTGTGGCGAAAACAACCTCAACGCCACTGGCGACAGCTTTGCGCAACGCCGCGGCGGTCGCTTCGGTCAGAACTCCTTTGCCGTTGAGCAGCGTTCCATCAAGGTCGCAGGCAAGGATCCGCGGACAGCCGGGCTGACAAGGTGGCATACTCCTAGTCTAATCGGCGACAATGAAGTTTCGACGGTCGAAGGGAGATGCGGGATGACACAACCGGATTTGCGGTGCCCCACCTGCGGCGCGCCGTTGGAAAAACAGCAGCCGAACTCGACGGAGCCCTCTACTTCACAGAAACACGAAGAAGACCGTGAAACCGATCATCGCGGCGTAGTGATGCCTCGGCGCACACGCATCGGCGGCATCATCATGCCGCAATAATCGCGACAGGATCAGGAGACCATGACAGAACGCCTCTACTCCACTGACTCATTTCTGACAAATTTCGATGCCGTGGTCACCGACATTCAGGAAGTTTCGCGAGCGAGCGGACAATCCCTGTGGCGGGTGGCGCTCGATCGTTCCGGGTTTTATCCCACCGGCGGCGGACAACCGTATGACACTGGCACCCTGATCGCAACCTCTCGCAGCGGGGCGGAATTGATCGCCGAGATTGTCGACGTGGAAGAAGACGAGCTAGGCGAAGTGTGGCACCACACATTGAAACCGTTGGTTGCCGGCACCGCGGTGCGAGGCGTGATCGATGCGAACCGGCGGCTCGATCACATGCAGCAGCATTCCGGCCAACATTTACTGTCGGCAGCCTTCATTCAGATTTGCGAAGCGCGAACCGTTTCTTTCCACCTGGGCGAGGCTAGTTCGACAATCGATCTTGATGTCGACACCTTGACGTCGGGCACGCTCGAGCAGGTTGAAGAGCGCGCCAACCAGGTAATCGCGGAAGATCGTCCAGTCACGATGAGCATTGTTCCGCGGGACCACGCGGAAAACTTGCTGGCTGCGGGCGAGTTGCGCAAGTTGCCGCCGCGTCAGGGTGATCTGCGCATCATCACCATCACCGATTTCGATTGCAATGCCTGCGGCGGAACGCATGTTCGCTCCACCGGACAAATCGGCGGTCTGCATCTGCGCGGATTGGAAAAAGTGAAACAGGGGTTGCGAGTGGAATTTGTCTGTGGCCTTCGGGCTGCGCGCGCAGCCCGCAACGATTTCAACCGGCTGACAGAAGCAGCGCGACAGCTTTCTGTGGGATTTGAAGAAGTCCCCCTTGCCATCCAGCGCCTGCAAGCCGATGCGAAGCAGGCAGCCAAACAGACCCTAAAGCTGACGAACGAGGTGGCGCAATATCAGGGGGCGGAGTTGATCGCGCAGACTCCGATCGAAGCTGGCTTACGGCTGATTCCGCTGCAACTGACGGCAGCAAACCAGGTGGACGCATCCTACGCAAAAATGCTGGCCAGTAAGATTGCAGCGCAGGCAAAGCAGACGATTGCGATCCTCGGCTGGAAGCCGGAAGATGCTTCTGCACCGGCAACAGTAGTCTTATCCCGAAGCGGCGACCTTGAGTTCGATTGCGGGACCATGTTGCGGACTACATTGGCAACCCATGGCGGCCGCGGCGGCGGATCGAAAGACATGGCGCAGGGTTCTGTTCCAGTGGAGAAGTTGGCGACAACACTCGACGAGTTGGCAGCGCATTGTCGCGGATCGGTCACACCGAAATAGCTGCGTCGCGGTCGCGCCTTTCCCATTCAATCCTAATTTGAGCGCATCAGTGGCCGCGCGGACGTGACGCTGGCGCAACTTCGCTGGAAGGAGTCACGGGTGGAGCGCTGGCCGCGCGTCGGCGTTCGAGATAGGCCAGCAACAGCATGCCCGCGCCGAACAGCGACAGCACCAATCCCCAGACAAGATTGATATCGATCCCCAGCGATTTTTCGTAAATCGGGCTGCCGTGGGTGAAGAGTCCGTAGACCGCCATCATGCCCCC
>JAJYBW010000128.1 GCA_021778815.1 Acidobacteriota bacterium
ATCATCCCCCGGTAGGACCTGGAAGAAATCTCCCCCAACCTTCTGCGCTGGCAGGTAGACGCTTTCAACAGCGAAGCCCGGGGTGTTCGGCGGCGTGACCGGAACCAGCAACGACTGCACCTGCCGTGCCTGCTCCATCTCCTGCTTCCACTGCTCGCGCTGCCGCTGTCCCTGCAGAAACCGCCGCAGCAGCAGCACGGTAATGATACCCAGCGACAGCATAGTAGCAAGGTCGCTGAGATTGATGCCGAATCCGAAGGGGAAGAAGGACACCGGTATTTGCAGTACGATCAAGTCCTCCTGGTAGAGAGAGAGGACTACCAGCGCAACAGCGGGCAGGGCAAGCAATCCTTCCGTCCTGTTCTTTCGAATGCCCCGGTATGTCACCCAGACCAGCATTGCGCCCAGCAGTAGCCTGAAGACCTCGGCAAGAGGCAAGAGCCAGACGATGGCATGGACGGGAACCGCACGCCCATAGAGAGGCGGGCGAAGCATGGCCATTCCCATGGCCAGCAGCAGCACCAGTTCCCAGACCACGCGGTGCAGTCGAGCCATACGTTCCAACCGGAACCAGTATCCCCAGAAGAGCACCCACAGTCCGATGTATGCCGGAGTCAGAACTGCATCCTCAAGAAATTCGACGGGGGTTTGACCGATCCATCTGGTGTGGTAGCCCAGCAGAACAACGGCGCTGTAGAGTAGGCTGGTCACGCAGACGAGACCCAGCCAGAAATAGGCTTGCTCACTGCGATCCAGCCAGTAAAGGCCGAACGCCACCAGGAGTACCTGTAGAAGGATGGCCGACAGGACGAACCCTCCGTCAAGTGCGCGATCAAGATCCTCCCGGTCCTGACGCAGCAACGACTGAATATAGGAAGCCTGTCCAAGTACCGGAGGTCCATGCAGGCCACCGACATCTGGAGCTATAAAGGGCGTGGCGGCATCCATCCACATGCGGATGGCAATTGTGACCGGGCCGCGGCGGATGCTGTCGGGCAGCCGGAAGGCACTCGGCTGCGACAAGTAGAAAGTGACGCCGTGGCTTGTAAAGCGGCCAAACTGTCCGATACGCTGGCCATTGACGTACACCTGATAAGCATCGTCAAAGTGGGCTGGCATTTTGAGCGCGAGCGTGGCTCTTGCGTCCTGCGCATTCTGAATATTGGCGCGCAGCCGGTACCAGGCGAAGCCGGAATAGCCAGCATAGCCGCGCTTGGTCCAGCCCGGAACAAATCCGCCTGTACCGTACATCAAGCTTGTCGATCCCGAAGGCGGCGTCAGGTCCATCGTCCCCCACGTTGAGTCGTCGAACTTCGGGTCGGCCCAGCGCATGTCATCCCCGGTGTGGAACTTCCACGGCCCGGTCAGCGCGACGATGGATTCGCCGAGCGTGATCTGCGTGATGGCAGTGGTTGCAGGAGACTCGCTTTGAGCGCGAAGTCCCACCCAGGCAAACAGAAACAACAACAGCACTGCGGAAATCTTCTTCATGCCAGGAGCGCCTTCATGTTTGCTGTGCGCGTCACCGACAGAACGGAAATATCGTCTTCCTGGCCGAAGGCTTGCGCGGCTGTGGCCACTTCCGCCGCCGTGATGGGCTTCGCAGGGCCCTTCAGAGCTTCTCCCCGCAACCTGTCGGCCTTTAACAAGTCGCTAATCCGCTCGAAGCCAAACAACTGACCATCTTGTTCGCTGCGCGCCTCGACCACGCCATCTGACATCACGAAAATTGCGTCGCCGTCGTTCATCTGGAAGCTTTGCGATTCGTAGCCCTGCTCGCCCAGCATCCCCAGCGGCAGCGCGCCCGGCATCGCGAACTCTTTTCCATTTACCCATGGCGGCAGATGTCCCGCGTTGGCTACGGTCACCTTTCCGTCGGCATCGAACCGCGCGCACAGGCAGGTGACGAAGCCGCTCTTCAAGTTTCCAGTCAGTTCGCGGTTCAGCCGAGTGAGGATCTCCGCCGGCTCAGCGGTTTCCTTTGCGATCGCGCGCACCGCGCCCACCGCCATCGAGACCACCATGGCGGCACGCAGTCCCTTGCCGCTAACATCGCCCAGCACCACCATCAGGCCGCCTTCCGGCAGCGGCAATACCTGGTAGAAATCTCCCCCCACCTGACTGGCCGGCAGATACGTTCCCTCGACGCGATAGCCGGGAGTCTGCGGCAACCGTTCCGGAACCAGCAGCGCCTGCACCGCCTGCGCCTGCTGCAACTCGCCTTCAATGCGCTGATGCTCGCGCCACTGCCGCACAAAACGATAGATCAAAATAGCGAGCACGGACGCCGGCATCAAAAGTGCCAGAACGTCGTTGACGACGATCACAACCAGAGTTGGCAGACGCCCGTTGGCAAGAAATGCCCACAGGGCCCAAACCGACATCACCGCACCGGGAGACAGCATCAGCCACGCTTCCCGCCTCAGCTTGCGAATCCCCGCCACGGCCATCCACGAAAGACAGGCCAGCCACGGGAGCAACGAGATTTCGGTCGCGGTAAATAGAAATGAATAGGCCCTTACCGAGGAGATCCACTCCCCGTTGAGGGTGAATGCCGTCCATAGGAGAAATGAAAGCGAGCCTGCGATCAGGTTCGCCGCCCGCATCCTCGGACGGTCTTCCAGAGCAAGCAGCCATTGCAGCGCCAGCAGACTGAACAGGAACGCACTCGCGCTCAGCGCATTTGCGATAAAAAACGGAGCCTCTTTCAGCCATCCTGTGGCTGAAAATCCGTCCAGCACGACCAAAGAGTCCGAAAAAGGCAAGGACATCAAGGTCAGTCCAGCCCAGAGATACTCTCGATGTTTCCGGTTGTAGAAAAAGAGCAGCAGGGAAATCAATGCCACCAGAAGACACGGCAGCACTTCAGTCGCGGCGGTCACCGCGAGATTCAGTTGCCGCAGTCGCAACGCCAGCTGTTTGATCCTGGGAGCTGTTGCGCCATCCGCAAGCAGCGGCGCCCCGCGCAATCCTCCCCTGTGAGAACCGACAAAAACAAGAGGCATATCCCACGCGCGGACGGCCAATACATGATCGCCAGCCGACGCCAGTGAGGATGGAACCAAAAACATCTGGGTTCGCGGATCAAGGTAGGCCCACCGCCGCGAAGGGTCGCCATAGCCACCCAGTTTGTGACCATCCCAGTAGATCGTGTAGGCGCTGTCGACTGTCGGAACCAGCAAGCTCAAAGAACTGGAGGCACGGCCCAGAGAAACGTGAATCCGGTACCAGCCGTAGCTCGGTGCGCCGCCATAGCCATGTCCGCCCCAGCCCGGATCATATTCATTTCGCTCGGGGAGAATGGATTCCGGCCAGCCCTGCGCTTGCAGCGTGTAATCCGCCCAGGCAGTGTCGTTGAAACCAGGCTGCGCCCATGCCAGATCATCCCCCGTGCGAAACTTCCACGGCCCCATCAGCGCCTGTGCGGAGTTGCCCAACACAATCTGCTGCGCGCCGTTTTTCGCGGACGCGATCGGAAAATTGCGGGACGAGTCGGATGCAGGCGCGCTTTGCGCCGTGGCGCATGGCGCAAGCAAAGGCAGCAGCAAAAAAGCGAACCAAAGACGACGTATGGACACGTGCATTCCTTGTATAGGCGGGCACTTCACAAATATCAGCCGCATCCATTTTTGGCAACGAAGAAATCCTTCAGCCGAGATGCTTCTAGCCCGCGTCCCTCTTGGTCAACGGAGAACGGGAAGATGATTTGAACCGTAAGGGTGGGTTAGCCTGTGGCGGCAACTGGTGCCGGAGCGTCCGGCTTCTTCCGCAGAAACTTCAACGCCGGCGCCGTCATCGCCGTCGTAATCAACGCCACCAGCACCAGAATCGTGAACAGCTGCGTGTTGATCGCGCCGGCCTGCAGCGCCAGGTTCACCACCACCAGGTCGATCAAGCCGCGGGTATTCATCAGGAAGCCCAGCAACATCGACTCCCGCGGCGGCAGGTTCGATTTCCGCGCACCATAATAGGTGCCGCCCACTTTCCCGGCAATCGCCACCGCCAGCAACACGACAAACCACAAGAAAACATTCTTGCCGCCCAGGTCGCGAAACTCTGTGTGGATACCGGTCACCGCAAAAAATACCGGCAGCAGCAACACAGAAACCAGCGGATGAATCGTGCGCTCTAACTGGCGATGCCAGTGATGCAGCCGGGGAACACACATGCCCGCAAGAAACGCGCCGAACAAGGCATGCACACCCAGCCGTTCCGTTACAAAAGCGCACGCCAGGATAAACACCAGGAAAACGGCCAGCAGCACCTGCGAAATATTCGGCGCGCCTTTCCAGCGCACCAGCTTGGCCAGCAGCGGGCGCACCACGCCCAGCAGAAAAACGCCGAACGCCACCAGCAGCAGCATCTTCAACAGCAATATCCAGATGGTGGAATTGGCCGAATCGATCATCAACGCGACCGCCAGCAGAATCCAGCCCAGCACGTCGGCTATCGCGGCACACACCAGCGCCAGCGTGTTCAGCTTTGCATCGCCGGTCCCGTGATCCCGCAGCATGCGCGCCAGAACCGGAAACGCCGTGGTGCTAAGCCCAACCCCCACAAACAGTAGAAAAGCGGCGAAGTTGGCATTCGTGCCGTGGAAGTTGCGGTACAGGATCACGCCCAGCCCGCAACCCAGCCCGAATGGAATCACCATGGAGAGCAGGCTGATCTTCATCGCCGTCTGCCGCTGCTTCCACACCGACTCAAAATCCAGGTTCATCCCTTCCAGAAACAGATAGAGAACCATCCCCAGTTCGCTGACCAGCGACAAGTCATGCAGGGAGCCCAGCGGAAACAGGTTCGCAATCAAGTGCGGCATGGCATAGCCAAACACCGAACGCCCCAGCAGAATCCCGCCGAACATTTCTCCCACGACCTGCGGCTGGCCCAGTTTGCCCAACAGGACACCGCACATGCCGGTTACCAACACAATGACGGCGATCTGTAATAGGAATAGTGCCAGTGCGCTCATGCGTGAATGAAATGCCTTTTCCAGTTGTATCAGTATTGTGGGCCACGCTGTTGAGCAGGGAAGTTGGGATACCCTCTGTTTCTACCGCAGCGATGTAAGTGGCGAAACGGAAAGCGCAATCAAGGCGCGAGCGTCATCGACGCTGCAGCCCGGCCCACAGCAAAGACTCTTCCGCTGTTCGCACATTGCGACGCTCGCAGAATCCGCGGCAAGCCGTCGCTGGAGCGCGCTAAGAAATGAAATGATCCGTCGCCGCTTAGTAGCGGTTGAAGTCGCGAATCACATCGCTGGCGGCGTTCGCAGCTTTGCCGGCCGTATCCTGCACCGCGCCTGCAATCTGATCCACCACGCCTCGATTCGCCAGGTCGTCATCGCCCGTGATGCGGCCGATGCCTTCCTTCATTCTCCCCAGAAAGTTTCGCCCCGTTCCCGCGATGCGCTGCTTGCTTCCCCACAGGTCGGCTCTGTCTGCGGCTGCGTCCAACTCGTCATACTCCGCGGCGTACCGGGCGGCACGGCGATCCAGAAAGATATAGGTGGCGACGATGCCGAGAGCAAGGGGTATCCAGACTTGGCGCTTCATGCGTTTTCTCCTGTTAGTGGGTTGGATGCCGAAGGATCCTTCGACGATCGCGGTGAGTCAGACCGTTTGTCCTCAAGACCCGCCCTGGTTCCGGTATCGGCATCAAGCGCAAGTCTGTTGCGAGGACGCTTCGATCTGCCCTTCCTGCATCCTACCCCGTAGCGCAAGCGGAGGGAACCATGTCCCCAATTTCAGAAACAACCAGCAAGAACGTCGTCACCAAATCGAACCCAACCCCGGCAACCGAATCCCACACCATCGATCGCGAGGCCCCAGCCGGAACCGAAAATTCTCTGGGAGCAGAGAGCGTTCGCGACGGCCGTCCCACCACCAACAACGACGTCGTCGAGGCCAAGGACGAAATGCAGCCGGGCACTCCCAGCTAGGCTCCCGAATTAAACCTATGTTTTCATGTGTTTACGGGAAATATAAATTTGACATAAATACACTCATATAATCTTCCTGCATGTGCTATAGTATTTCCAGGCGCACCGGCTGGGCCATCGATTCCCGCCCGCCGTGTCCCCACCTATTTCTATACATGTAGGAGGAAGACTTATGGCCATCACACGTTGGACACCGTTTCAAGACATGTACACGCTCCAGAACAGCCTCAACTCCTTTCTGCGCGAAGCAAATCGCAGCGAGGATGAATCCCTTTCCTCGAGCGCGTTCGTTCCCCCCGTCGACATCTATGAAGATGCGAATCACATTGTGCTCAAGCTGGAAGTTCCCGGCATGAAGCTCGAGGACTTCAACATTCAGTTGGAAAATAATGCGCTGACGGTTCGCGGCGAGCGCCGCTTCGAGAAGGAAACCAAGGAAGAAAACTATCACCGCGTCGAGCGTCGCTATGGCACCTTCGCCCGCGTGTTCGCGCTACCCAACACGTTGGACTCCGAGACCGTGAAGGCCAACTACGACGCTGGCGTCTTGACCATCGAACTGGGCAAGCGCGCAGAAGCCAAGCCGAAGCAGATTAAAGTTTCGGTCAGCGGTGCGACCCCGGGCGGCGGTCCAAAAACCGTCGAGTCGAAATCCACCGAGTCCAAACCTGCGGCGTAGAGTAGTTCTTCTCAAGGTGTGTAGCGTGGAAAAAGAAGCTCCTCGCAGGCTTTCCTTAGAAGAAAGACTGCACACAACGACCTTCGCCACTCTACGACACCAGGAGAAATGCTCTACTAGCTTCGAGGCAGGGTATCGGATGGACTAGATTCATCCAGGCGGGGCAGGGTGTGCGCAGAAAAACGCGACCCCTGCCCTGTTTTCACCATCGGTAAACTTTCAATGATTCAGATATTCCACAAGAAAGCAGGAAACGCATCATGGCCGTTCGCTGGGACAAACTTACTGTAAAAGCGCAGGACGCCGTACAGACGGCCACCAATCTGGCCAGCGATAACGGCAATCCGGAGTTGCAGCCGACCCATTTGCTGTTGGCATTGCTGCAGGATAAAGAGGGAATTGTCACGCCCGTGCTGCAAAAGGCCGGCGCCAATCCCGATGCCGTACGTGCGCGACTCGACAAGGCGCTCGCCACATTTCCCAAAGTCTCCGGCGACTCCACCCAGGCGCAGCCCTCGAAAGCCTTCCTCAAGGTCGTCGAGCAGGCATTTCAGGAAGCCGCCAACTTTAAAGATGAATATGTCTCAACCGAGCACTTGCTGCTCGCCATCGCGCAGCAGAAAAATGATCCCGCGCAAATGGCGCTGGCTGCGGAAGGCGCTACTCACGACGCCATTCTGCGCGCGCTGACCACCGTGCGCGGCACCCAGCGCGTGACCGATCAAAATCCTGAAGCAAAGTTCCAGGCGCTCGAGCGCTACGCTCGCGATCTCACCGAGCTGGCCCGTCGCGGCAAGCTCGATCCGGTGATCGGTCGCGATGAAGAAATTCGTCGCGTGGTGCAGGTGCTGTCCCGCCGCACAAAAAACAATCCAGTCCTGATTGGCGAGCCGGGCGTCGGTAAAACCGCCATCGTCGAAGGCCTCGCCCGCCGCATCGTTTCCGGCGATGTGCCAGATGTGCTGCGCGATAAACGCGTCATCTCGCTCGACCTGGGCGCCATGCTCGCCGGCGCAAAATATCGCGGCGAATTTGAAGATCGCCTGAAGGCCGTCTTGAAAGATATTGAAGATGCGCAGGGTGGCATCATCCTCTTCATCGACGAGCTGCACACCCTGGTCGGCGCAGGCGCGGCAGAGGGCGCGATCGATGCCAGCAACATGCTCAAGCCGGCCTTGGCGCGCGGCGAATTGCGAGCCATCGGCGCCACCACGCTCAACGAATATCGCAAGTACATCGAGAAGGATGCAGCCCTTGAGCGTCGCTTTCAAATCGTCTACGTGGGCGAGCCCAATGTCGAAGACACCATCGCGATTCTGCGCGGTCTGAAGGATCGTTACGAGACGCACCACAATGTGCGCATCAAGGATTCCGCCATTGTCGCTGCGGCCACCTTGTCGCATCGCTACATTTCCGATCGCTTCCTGCCCGACAAAGCCATCGACCTGGTCGACGAAGCCGCGGCCTCACTCGCCATTCAGATCGGTTCCGTTCCGACAGAAATCGATCAGATGGAACGACGCGCCACTTCGCTCGAAATTGAGCGCACCGCGCTGAAGCGGGAGAAGGACGAAAATTCCAAAGAACGACTGAAAGCAGTAACCAAGGAACTGGCAACGCTGCATGAGGAAATTGCCGCTCTGCGCGCCCACTGGCAACAAGAACGCGGCGACATCACTCGCCTCGCGGACCTGAAGAAGCAAGTGGAAGCCTTGCGCCAGGATGCGGAGGAGCAGACACGCCGCGGCAATTTCGAGCGCGTCGCGCAAATCCAGTACGGCGATCTGCCCAAGCTGGAGGCCGAGCTAAAGAAGCTCAACGCCGCACAGGAAGGCGCTGCCGGCGGTCCGCGCATGTTGAAAGAAGAAGTCGACGAAGAAGACATTGCGAAAATCGTCAGCAAGTGGACCGGCATTCCCATCGCGAAAATGCTGGAAGGCGAAGTCCAGAAACTGGTACAGATGGAAGACCGCCTGCGTGAGCGCGTGGTCGGTCAGGACGAAGCGCTGCGCGTGGTCGCGAATGCGATTCGCCGTTCCCGCGCCGGCCTCAGCGATCCCAATCGTCCCATCGGCTCCTTCATTTTCCTGGGGCCCACCGGCGTCGGCAAAACCGAAACCGCACGCGCTCTG
>JAJYBW010000129.1 GCA_021778815.1 Acidobacteriota bacterium
CGGCTCCATATTCCTTTGATGTATGGCTTCGATTCGATCCACGGCTACAGAACCGTCTTTCCTGTGCCACTCGGACTCGCCTCCAGTTTCGATCCCGCACTGGTCGAAGCGACCGCCCGCATGGCTGCCCAGGAAGCCAGCGCCGATGGAATCCGCTGGGTCTTTTCGCCCATGGTGGATATCGCCCGCGATGCACGCTGGGGCCGCATCGTGGAAGGCTCGGGAGAAAGTCCGTTTCTCGGCTCCGCTCTGGCCCGCGCCTATGTGCGCGGCTACCAGGGAACCAGTCTCAGCAATCCTGACTCCGTGGCTGCGTGCGTCAAGCATTTTGCCGCCTACGGCGCCGCCATCGCCGGGCGCGACTACAACGCCGTCGACATGTCCGATCTGACGTTGCGTCAGGTCTATCTGCCGCCCTACCAGGCCGCGGTCGATGCCGGCTCGGCGACCGTGATGAGCTCCTTCAATTCCCTCAACAGCGTTCCCCAGACTGCGAACCCCTATACGCTCACACAAATCCTGCGCAAGGAGTGGAACTTCGATGGATTTGTCGTCAGCGACTGGGGCGCAGTGGGCGAATTGATGGCTCACGGCATTGCGCTCAATAACTCTACCGCTGCGCAAAAGGCAATCATGGCCGGTCTGGATATGGACATGGAGAGTGGCGCGTACCACGAGCGACTGGCGGCCTTGATTCGCAACAATGTCGTTCCGGAAGCTACTGTCGACGAAGCGGTGCGGCGCGTGCTGCGGGTCAAATTCGCGCTCGGCATTTTCGATCATCCGTATGTCGACGAGAACCGTCCGCCATATCAGGCAACCCCGGAAAAGCGGGCCCTCGCGCGCAAGGCTGCGGAAGAATCCATTGTTCTTCTGCAGAATCGCGCCGAGCAGGGTCAGCCGAAACTGCTGCCCATTTCCAACCACGTCCACACCATCGCATTGATCGGTCCGCTGGCAGATTCGCAGGGAGAGATGCTCGGCTCCTGGGGAGGACATGGAAATCCGGCGGACGCGATCACTTTGCGGACTGCGCTGGAACAGCGCATGCACGCCCGCGGCGGCAAAGTTCTCTATTCCGAAGGTACGCAGATTCTCACGACCTCGGAAGCAGGATTTGATGCGGCCAAAAAGGCTGCCGAACAGGCAGACCTGGTGATCCTCGCGCTGGGCGAAGACGGTCCCACCATGACAGGCGAGGCCGGCTCGCGCGCCCATCTCGACCTGCCGGGGAATCAGAAAGAGTTGCTGCAGGCGGTGGCCGCTACTGGCAAGCCCGTCGTCTTGCTTGTTTTCAGCGGAAGACCGCTGGTGCTCAACTGGGCTGCGCAGCATGTCCCCGCAATTATGGAGGCGTGGTTCCCCGGTATTGAGGCTGGCCCCGCGATGGCCAATCTCCTGTTCGGCGATACAAATCCCAGCGGCAAACTTCCCGTCAGCTTTCCTCGTGCCGTCGGCCAGGAGCCGCTCTACCTGGCCCAGATGCCAACCGGACGTCCAGCAGGAAATATGGACCTGTCGCATCCGCCCGAGAACGCGGCGGAGAAATATGTTTCACGCTACATCGACGTCGCCAATTCGCCGCTCTTTCCCTTTGGACACGGGCTCAGCTACACCCAGTTCGACTATTCCCCAGTCAAGCTCAACGCCAGTTCAGTACAGATCGCGCAATTGATGTCGGCCCCTGGCCAAGGTATTTCACACCCGCCAATCGAGGCGACAACCACAGTCCGCAATGCCGGCGCGATGGCTGGCACTGAAATTGTTCAACTGTACATTCGTATTCGCGGCGCCAGCGTGGAAGAGCCGTTGCGCGATTTGCAAGGCTTTCAGCGGGTAACCCTGCAGCCGGGTGAATCGAAGAAGGTCACATTCCCGCTTGGCTTTCAGGAGCTTTCCTTCATCAACGCGAAAAGCCAGCGCGTCGTAGAACCGGCGGATTACACCGTGTTTGTCGGCGGCAGTTCCAGCGCCACCCAGAGCGCCGACTTTAAAGTGATTCCGTAGAAAACACTCTGGCCCAAAAAATCCCGCGACGGGATTTTATTTTGCCGCATGATGCGTGGCCGTCGTCTTGTGAATCGTCCGCGGCTTCCATTTCTGCAAGAATCTGGTCACCGCCGCGGAATCCAGCACGCGCATATTCTCAAATTCCTTATTCCGCTGCGCGTAGAGCAGATGCCCCGCGCCATCCAGCACCACCAACGCCGGCACGCCCTTACTCAGCGGGATGCCGTACTTGCTCGCTAAGTCGAGATTCCTGTCGTACTCCCCGATATTCACGTCGACGACCACATAATTGGCAGACAACAACGAAGCGTTGCCGGGGTCGTGGAAGTAGAGATCCAGCAAATGGCAGTCGAGGCACCAGTTGCCGCCAAATATCAGCAGAACATTCTTGTGCTCCGCGGCAGCCTTCAGGGTAGCCTGCCGAATATCTTCGTGCGCATTCGCCGATGCCGGATACAGGTCCGCAGATCCCATTTGATAGTGCATCTGCCCGTGCAGTGGCAGGCGCGTAAGTGCCCGGATCGGGATGGCGGAAGCGGCTACGGCAACAGCGCAAACCGCGGCTCCCCGGAGAATTCTCGAAACTCGCATTGTCGGATTGTAGCTCGGACTCGCGCTCAATTTCTTAGCTGGTTTTGTAATAAAAATGTTCGCGAACAATCTTCCCGTTCTCAACTGTATAGAGCGCCATTTCTTCCATGTGCACTTTTTTTCCGGAAGCTTTCAGGGTCGTATCCAACTTGTACTCGACAGCGAACTGATTTTCACCGACGAACGGTCCATTCACCTCTTCGCCATTCAGTTCATGATTGTCGAAGAACCACTTGTTTTTTCCCTTGATGGCTTCGATGCCTTTCATCTCCGCAGGCATGCCCGGCGCTACCGCCGATTCCACGCTCACAATCCCATCGGAATAGTACTTCTGGATGGCTTCCATGTGTTTTCTCTGGCGAATCAGGTCCACCAAACCCTTGGCGACTTCAGCCGTAGACATAAGCGACTCCTCCGTTCGATATCGTGGTCGTTCAACCGAGACCGCTGCTCGCAGCAAATCACCCGATGCAGCGGCCTCTCAAAGTAGGATGCCTGCCGCCGGCTGATTGCTCCAGGAACTGGAGGATGGAAGTGGAAATTGAATCACCGGACGCCGATGAAATGAGGAAAAGGCAAAGCAAAAGGGCATGCGCGGTGCGCATGCCCTTCCATTTAGAACAATGACAGTTACAAATGCTTACTCGGCAGCCATTTCCTCGGCTTCGCCTTCCTGACGCATCAGTTCCAGCTCGCGTTCGGCGGCTTCTGTGGCCTCGGAAACCTCCTGCTGCACGCGAGCAGCAGCGTCTTCCAGTTCCTGCGACAGCCGGACGTTGCGGTAGTATTCCATTCCGGTGCCGGCGGGGATCAGCCGTCCTACGATCACGTTTTCCTTCAGGCCGCGAAGCTGATCGACAGCGCCGTTGATGGCCGCTTCGGTAAGCACTCGCGTTGTTTCCTGGAAGGAAGCGGCGGAGATAAACGAATCCGTCGACAGTGACGCCTTGGTGATGCCGAGCAGCAGCGGACGACCCACAGCAGGACGGCCGCCATTGTTGATGACGCGTTCGTTTTCCTCGCGGAAGCGGAACTTGTCCACCTGCTGCTCCACCAGGAATGCGGTGTCGCCTGGATCTTCCACCTTGACCCAACGCAGCATCTGGCGAACGATCACTTCAATGTGCTTGTCAGAAATCGCCACGCCCTGCAACCGGTAGACTTCCTGAATTTCCGTCACCATGTAGGACTGCAATTCCTTTTCGCCCAGGACCGCGAGAATGTCATGCGGATTCAGCGGGCCATCCATCAAAGGATCGCCGGCACGCATGCGCTCGCCTTCCTGTACGTTGACGTGTACACCGCGCGGCATCGAGTATTCTTTCTCCTCGCCGCTATCCGCTGTGACGTAGATCTTGCGCTGCCCCTTGCTCACTTCACCAAAGCGAACCGCACCATCGATCTCGCTGATGATGGCCGTTTCCCGCGGCTTGCGCGCTTCGAACAACTCCGCCACGCGCGGCAGACCGCCGGTGATGTCCTTGGTACGCGTCGTTTCCCGAGGAATTTTGGCCAGCACATCGCCAGGGAAAACCTCGTCGCCATTCTGCACCATCAAGTGCGCGCGGCTTGGCAGCAGGTAGCGCTTCGAGCCCTTCGCATTCTTGATCATGATCGCAGGCTGACGCTTTTCGTCCGACGTTTCCGCGACCACCAGGCGTGACAGTCCGGTCACTTCATCCACTTCTTCATTCAGCGTCGTGCCTTCATGCAGATCGTGGAACTGGACCGTGCCGCCAACTTCCGTCAGGATGGCAAAGGTGTATGGATCCCACTCGCCAAGCGTCTGGCCCTGCGTGACCTGTGCGCCTTCCTCCACTTTGAGTCGCGCGCCATAGACCAACGTGTAGCGTTCTTTTTCGCGACCGCGATCGTCAACCACGACAACCACGCCAGAACGATTCATCGCCACCAGGTCGCCGCCCTTGGAACGGACCGTCACCAGGTTCAGGAAACGTACCGTGCCCGCGTTCTTCGCTTCCAGTCTCGACTGATCGGAAACTCGCGAGGCCGCGCCACCGATGTGGAAAGTACGCATCGTCAGCTGTGTTCCAGGTTCGCCGATCGACTGCGCCGCGATGACGCCGACCGCTTCGCCCATCTCTACCAGGCGGCCAGAGGCCAGGTTGCGGCCGTAGCAGAGGATGCAGACGCCGCGCTTCGATTCGCAGGTCAGCACCGAGCGAATCTTCACGCGCTCGACACCGGCTGCCTGAATCGCACCGGCCATGTCCTCATCGATTTCTTGGTTCACATCGACCAGAATGTTGCCTTCAAAGTCCTTCAGCTTTTCCAGCGAGACGCGGCCAATGATGCGGTCGCGCAACGGCTCGATCACTTCGCCGGCTTCCACGATGTGGCCTACATAAATACCTTCCACCGTGCCGCAGTTGTAATCGCTGATAATCACATCCTGCGCCACATCGACCAGGCGGCGTGTCAGGTAGCCGGAATCGGCAGTCTTCAGCGCCGTATCCGCCAGACCCTTGCGCGCGCCGTGCGTCGAGATGAAGTACTGCAGCACCGTCAACCCTTCACGGAAGTTCGCCGTGATGGGCGTTTCGATGATTTCGCCCGACGGCTTGGCCATCAGTCCGCGCATACCGGACAACTGACGAATCTGCTGTTTCGATCCGCGAGCGCCGGAGTCGGCCATGATGTAAATCGGGTTCATGGCGCCGGCCTTGTCGGCAGCCTTCATGTTGTTGAACATTTCATCGGCAACCTGTTCGGTCACAGACGACCACATCTGAATCACCTTATTGTTGCGCTCGCCGTTGGTGATGGCGCCGTCAAGATACTGACGCTGTACGCTGACCACCTGCTTCTCCGCATCGCTCACCAGCTTGTACTTGGTATCAGGAATGACCATGTCGTCAAAGCCGACAGAAAGACCGCTGCGCGTCGCGTACTTGAAGCCGATGTCCTTGATGCGGTCCAGCATCTTGACCGTAACTTCCAGCCCAAGATTCAGGTAGGAATAGCTGACCACCTGGCCGATACCTTTCTTCTTCAGCAAGCCGTTCACGAACGGCATGCCTGCGGGAAGGGAATCGTTCAGAATGACGCGACCCACCGTGGTGGAAAGATACTGATTGGTGTACTGGACAGGCTCGGTGTGCAGCAAGTCCTGATCGTCGTACGCGTTCGTCATGTCGAGCACTGCGCCCGTATAGCGCAGACGGATCGGGCTCAACGTCTCGACTTCCTTGGCTTCCAGTGCCAGCAGCACTTCATCCGTATTGGCGAACACGCGGCCTTCGCCACGCGCGCCGGCATGCGACTTGGTCAGGTAATAGATACCCAGCACCATGTCCTGCGTCGGCACCGTGATCGGCTGCCCGGAAGCTGGCGACAAAATGTTGTGCGAGGCCAGCATCAGCACGCTGGCTTCCACCTGCGCCTCTGGCGACAGAGGAATGTGAACTGCCATCTGATCGCCGTCAAAGTCCGCGTTAAACGCCGTGCAGACCAGCGGGTGAATCTTGATGGCCTTGCCTTCCACCAGCACCGGCTCAAACGCCTGAATGCCCAGGCGATGCAGCGTTGGCGCGCGGTTCAGCAACACTGGATGGTCCTTGATGACCTCTTCCAGCACGTCCCAAACGATCGGATCCTGCAGTTCCACCAGCTCCTTGGCTTGCTTGATGGTGGTGCAGTGGCCAATCTGTTCCAGCCGGTGATAGATGAACGGCTTAAAGAGTTCCAGCGCCATCTTCTTCGGTAAACCGCATTGGTGCAGCTTCAATTCCGGACCCACAACGATGACCGAGCGGCCCGAGTAATCGACGCGCTTGCCCAGCAGGTTCTGGCGGAAGCGTCCCTGCTTGCCCTTCAGCGTGTCCGACAGCGACTTGAGCGGACGATTGTTGGCGCCACGCAGTACGCGGCCACGACGCCCGTTATCGAACAGAGCATCGACGGCTTCCTGCAGCATGCGCTTTTCATTGCGCACGATCACTTCCGGCGCGTGCAGATCCATCAGCTTCTTCAACCGGTTGTTGCGGTTGATCACGCGACGATACAGATCATTCAGATCGGAGGTCGCAAAGCGGCCGCCATCGAGTGGCACCAGCGGGCGCAACTCGGGAGGAATGACCGGAACCACATCCAGAATCATCCACTGCGGCTTGTTCTGCGACTTGCGGAAGGCCTCAACAACCTTCAGACGCTTGGCATACTTCAGCCGCTTCTGCAGCGAAGTCTCAGTCTTCATCCGCTCGCGCAATTCGACCCCGAGGGTGTCGATGTCGACGCGCTTCAGCAGTTCCTTAATGGCTTCTGCGCCCATCATGGCCTTAAAGCCGGCGGGACGATACTGCTGATCCAATTCGCGATAGCGCGTCTCATCCTTGATGATGTCGCGCTCTTTTACCGGAGCATCGCCGGCATCGATGACAACGTAGCTTTCAAAATAGAGAACGCTTTCCAGCTCGCGAAGAGAAATGTCGAGCAGATGGCCAATACGCGAAGGCAGGCCCTTGAAGAACCAGACGTGCGAACACGGAGAGGCCAGCTCAATGTGGCCCAGCCGTTCGCGACGCACGCGGGATAGCGTAACTTCCACGCCGCACTTGTCGCAAATCACGCCGCGATGCTTCATGCGCTTGTATTTGCCGCACAGGCATTCCCAGTCCGTGATTGGTCCAAAAATGCGGGCGCAGAACAAGCCATCGCGTTCCGGCTTGAAGGTGCGGTAATTAATGGTTTCCGGCTTGGTCACTTCACCGTGCGACCAGCTGCGGATCTTCTCTGGCGATGCAAGGCTGATGCGGATTGCATCAAAGTCCGAAATCGGATTGCTGAGCTCGAATGGATTAGAACGGAACAAGACAACCTCCGTGACCTGGTCGCTGCTGCGCGCGGATCAAACGCAACAGAACCGGTTCTCGCGTTCCCGGGATTTCCATGATTCCGGCCGTCCGTCCGTCCCGGGAGCGCGTTGGCTTATGTGGACGACGACCGTGTCTCTTACAAAACTGGCTTCAAAAAAACTGGCTTCAAATTCGCTTGCCCAGGCGCCGCAATCGCTCGCAGCGCCCAGGTTGAGTTGTCTTAGTCGGCGGCAGCCATGGTCGGCACCGGCAACTTCTTGTTCTCTGCCTGCTTGATCAGCTCCACATCCAGGCACAGCGCCTGCAGTTCGCGGACCAGCACGTTAAAGGACTCCGGCACGCCAGGTTCAATCGCGGCCTCGCCCTTCACAATGGCCTCGTAGATCTTGGTGCGGCCATACACATCGTCGGACTTCGCCGTCAGCAGTTCCTGCAGAATGTAAGCCGCGCCATACGCTTCCAGCGCCCAGACTTCCATTTCTCCAAAACGCTGGCCGCCGAACTGCGCCTTGCCGCCCAGCGGTTGCTGGGTAATCAAGGAGTACGGCCCGATCGAACGCGCGTGAATCTTATCGTCGACCAAGTGAGACAGCTTCAACATGTACATATAGCCAACCGTGACAGGCTGCTCAAACTGATCGCCGGTCATGCCGTCGTACAGGTAGATTTTGCCCGCCGTCGGAAGTCCCGCAGCCGTCAGCAGCGCCTTGATCTCTTCCTCTTTGGCTCCGTCGAATACGGCGGTACCGAACCAGATGCCGCGCTTCATGCCGCGCGCTACCTGCAACAGCTTCTCGTCGTCCAGGTCCAGCAACTGATGCAACAGGGCCGTTCCACCAAAGCGCTCTTCCATCAGCTTGCGCACTTCGTTGGCCTTGTGATTTTTCTCCACCAGCTCAGCAACCTGCTTGCCCAGCTCATGTGCCGCCCAGCCAAGGTGAGTTTCCAGAATCTGTCCCACGTTCATACGCGAAGGCACGCCCAGCGGATTCAGCACGATGTCCGCAGGCGTTCCATCCGGCAGGTACGGCATGTCTTCTTCCGGCAGAATGCGGGAGATGACACCCTTATTACCGTGACGGCCGGCCATCTTGTCGCCGACTGAAAGCTTGCGCTTCATGGCGATGTAGACTTTCACCTGCTTGATCACGCCCGGAGCCAGCTCATCACCCTTTTGCAGCTTGCCGATTTTGTCGTTGGTGATCTTGCGCAGCACATCAATCTGGCGCGAGGTCATCTCTTCGATTTCATCGATCTGCTCATTCACCCGCGGATCTTTATCGGCGTAGCGGATGCGCTTCAAGTTGCGAGTGCTG
>JAJYBW010000130.1 GCA_021778815.1 Acidobacteriota bacterium
TCCCGTGATCACATTGGCTGTGCGATTCGCGACATACACGTATTTGTTGCTTGGATCCACGACAATGGACTGAGGGCCGAGTTGCGAAGCAAACGGCGAACCGGAGATTTCCTGCAGCACCCCACCTGTTCCAATGGTGAAGACACGTATGCCCTGGCCTGCTTCCCCAACAAACAGATAGGCGGAGTTGTTATCTCCAGCGATCGCGTTGTCGGAGGCGACTCCCAGAGGCGGATGATGAATTTGATTGGCGAGCGCTCCGGTCGAACTATTGAATGCGAAGCCATCCATCCCGCCGAGCCCCAGGCCGACATACACATATTGATTATTCGCGGTGACATAGATCTGCGTGGGACTGCCGGGATTGAGCGGTATCCCGCTCGTCTGGCCCACTTGTGTCAGCACGCCGGTCGATGCGTTGATCTGATATTCAAGGAGCGCGTCGATACTGTTAGAAACCAGGAACAGCCAATTGCCGGTGGGGTCCACAGTCATCGACATACCGGTCCCATTGAGCGTCGATGCCACAGGACTGCCACTGTTGCCCAGGGTCAGAGCCCCATTGCTCCCAATCGTATAGACGAAGACTGCACCAGTGTTCAGGGCCACATAGAGGAAAGCCCCCTTCGGAGTCGCTGCCAGCGCGATGGGTGAAGTTCCAATGTTGTAGCTTGAGCCCGTCAGTGAGGTAAATGTGCCGGTCGGAATCGGGAAACCCGCCAATGTTCCCGTGGTGGCGTTGGCAACATACGCGTACGAGCTATAGGTTCCGCTGCCTCCGCCGCCGCAAGTATTATTCGCCTGGCAGACCGGGATAAAAAAGCTTCCGCAGCCGGTGGTTCCGATCAGAACAAGTGCAGCCAAGAACGCGCTACATATGCTTGCGCTTCTGGAATGTAGGAGGGATTGAGCCCGGTGTGTCGGCGAAGCCATACCTCATTTTACTCAAGAGATTAGCTTTACGGACAATGCACCCACCATCCCTGTATTCCGTGCGGAAGTTGCTGGATGGTTCACCGAATTGGTTCTATTGCGACGGAAGATGGGCCACCTTCGGCACTGCATCCTTTGAAACAGACAGGACATTTCTTCCGGTCTGATCAAGTATCAGCGCATCGGGCGAACTGTCGGCTGAAGAAGTGGACCGGGAAACCGCTGTCAACGCTCCATCCGCATGAATCGCGTATTGAGTGATCGCATTTGCAGCGGAGTTGGCGGCCACCAGGTCTCCGCTTGCAGCTTTTATTACCATCGAGGTCGGCACGTTTTGGCGCGAGCCAAAGGGAGAGCCGGAAATTTCCTGCAGGGTAGGGCCGCCGTCGATCGAGAATGCACGGATTCCGGTATTCGCTTCACTTACGTACAGATTTCTGGAGGCACTGTCAGATGTCAACACAGTATCCACGGAATTCGAGTGCAGCGGCGCGATATGCTGCCGCGTTCCGACGGCACCGGTCGTTGCGTCGAATGGAAAGGCATCCACCCCGCCTTTTCCAAGCGCGATAAAGAGCTCGTGATTATCAGGGGTCATGTAGACTTCCGCTGGATTTCCAGGATCGAGCGTAGGCGATTTCGAGGCTGGATGAAGCGCACCCGTTACCGCTTCAATCTGAAATTCCTGCACACTTCCGGCAACTGATGATGCAACGAATAACCACTTCCCGGTGCGGTCCATCGACATCCACGTGGGATGCGTCACGTTTGCCACCGGGACTCCACTATTTCCCGCTTGCAGGTTTCCGTTGCCGGCGATTGTCTTCAGGTACACCGCGCCGTCGCTGGTGGCGAGATACATAAGCTTACCGTCTGGTGTGGCCGAGATTGCGGTCGGGTATGCTGGCGCTTTGACGGTGGATCGGGCGACACTCGTAACTTTGCCAGAAGAAATCGCGAACGTTCCGACGGTGCCACTGTTCGCGTTCGATACGTACACAAAAGATGCGTTGGAGCCGCTGGGAGCTATGGGGCTTCCCGTTGTGCTGGTTGTGCTCGTCGTAGTTCCGGTCGTCATGCCGGTGGTGCCTGTGGTCGCCGTTGTGCTGGTGGTTCCAGTGGTTGGCGTTGTGCCTGTGGTTGGCGATGTGGCTCCGGTGGCCGGAGTCGTGCCTGTGGTTGGAGTCGTTGTGCTGGTGCAAGTGTTGTATTCCTGACAGAGGGGCACAAAAAATCCCTTGCATCCTGCGACGCTGAGAAAAACGGCGACAGCACAAAGGGGTACAAGTCGGCGCCGTGTAATACGAGCCAAAGTTTGCGATTGCATTTGGGGCAGATCCACGTGTCTCCTTGTGCCTGTCGTGTAGGCCGCCCCGCTGCGTTACGGCTGCAACACTGGCTCCTCCATGGAGCTGTGCTCCACATCCAGCACAGTGCCGATGGCATGAACGATGGAGGCAATGCGAACCGAGGCAATCATCGTTTCTTCTGTGATTCCCTTTTGCCGCAGCACGCTCTCATGCGCGTCGATACACTTGCCGCAACCGTTTACTGCGGAGGCGGCCAGACACCATAATTCAAAGTCTACCGGATCAGCCTTGTGAGCGCGAATTCCATTCATCCGCAGCCGTGCAGGCATCGTGGCGTACTTCTCATTTTTGGTTAGATGGTGGAAACGATAGAAAATGTTGTTCATCCCCATCAGCGCCCCGGCAGTCTTCACGGCATCCACCTGCTCCGCCGTCAAATGTTCCGCCGAAGCCTGCAGCGCGGCCCCTGTCAGGGCCGGCTGCCGCGTGGCAATTGCGCTTACCAGTAACGATCCCCACGCCTGCGTCTTTGTGAGCTCCGTGTTCTGGCGAATCAGGGACGAGTAATTTAGTTTCAGGTCCTTCGCATATTCCGGAAGACCGTCGATCAATTCATCGAGAGACATGCATTGTCCTTTCCAGTCGGAGATCAGGATTGCAACGTTGCTTCGCCCTTTTGCCAATTGCAGGGGCAGAGTTCGTCCGTCTGCAATGCATCCAGCACGCGCAAGACCTCCTGCGGATTGCGACCGACCGAAAGGTCTGTCACGTAGATGAATCGGATAATGTCGTCCGGATCGACCAGGAACGTCGCCCGCTGCGCTACGCCGGCCTTGTCATCCAGAATGCCAAGCTCGCCGGAAAGATCGCGCTTGATGTCGGAAAGCATCGGGAACGGCAGATCCTTCAGGTCGGCGTGGTGTGTACGCCAGGCGGCGTGGACATACTCATTGTCCGTGCTGGCGCCCAAAATCTGGCAGTCACGGTCCAGGAACTCGCGATTCAGCTTTCCAAAAGCCGCAATCTCGGTCGGGCAGACGAAGGTAAAATCCTTGGGCCAGAAGAAATAAAGCTTCCACTTGCCCGCGTACGAATCCTGCGTGACTGTCTTGAACGCTTTTGCCTCGTCCTTGTCAGTCGAAATGGTGGCAGTCAAAGAAAAGTCGGGAAATTTCTCGCCAATTTGTAGCATGTTTGTCGCCTTCTTTCAGTTGGTATTCGATGGAAATCTGGCTGGCGTTCATGTCGCGCCAAAAACGAAAATCAGGAATCAACACCAGAATATCAAATCGCGAGCCCCATAAGATCAAGAGGCGACCATCGCCGGTCGCCCCTTTTCATGCGGTTAAAACAATGTTTTTATATGCGGGATCGCGACAGGATTTCAGCTGATGCTGAAGGGCTCGCCGGTGCGACTCAGTTGGGTTTCTGCTTCTGTGAGCGGCGAAAGCGTTCATCCACTGCCTGGCGGGCGGCAAATCCGCCTTCCATGGTGTGCCAGTGGCGAATCTCCTTCTCGCCCATCTTCCAGCACAACAGGACAACTTCTTCCCCCAGCCTGCAGGGAAAATCCAGCAGCCCGGAGTCAAGATCCTTCACCTGGACCCCAATTGAATCAATTTCCGCCAACGTGTCCTTCACCTGCTGGACGGACTTATCCTGCAGGGCACGACGTTGCGCCACGGTAGCAATGTGGACCAGCGTTCCGCCGTTCAGAAATATGCGTTGCGATAACTGCTGCAATTCCTGGGCGATGGATTCCGCCGTCTTCTTGGCCTCCATCGCGTTCTTCATCAGCGATTCCAGAACCGGAACCAGCGTTTGCGCTTCTTCCAAAGAAAAAGTCTTCACTCGCTACCCCCGTATCTCCAGCATACGGCCTAGCGCAACCCCTGCCCAGTGCTTGACGTCGTCACTGACCCGGATACGATTGACGACCCGGCCCTCCACCAGATTTTCCAATGCCCAGGCCAGGTGTTGCGGCGAAATCCGGAACATGGTCGTACACAGGCAGCCGGACTCGTCGAGCGTGATCACCTTCTTGCCCAGCGGAGCGAACCGCTTGCCCAGCCGGTTGACCAGGTGAATCTCGGTGCCGACAGCGAACATCGATCCTTCCGGCGCGTCTTCAACAATTTTAATCAGCCCCTCGGTCGATCCGATCGCGTCTGCCTTCTGGCAAACCTCCAACCGGCATTCCGGATGAACGATCACCTGAATCCCGGGATACGCTGCACGCACCCTGTCAACATGCTCCGGCAAAAACCGCTGGTGGACGGAGCAATGCCCTTTCCACAAAATCACTTTCGCTGCGCGCAACCGGTCTGGCGTCAAGCCGCCGTTAATCTGGTACGGGTCCCAAACGACCGTTTCTGACAATGGAATTCCCATCGCGTAAGCGGTGTTGCGTCCCAGGTGCTGATCGGGCAGGAAAAGGATGCGGCTTCCGCGCGCAAATGCCCATTTAAATGCCGCTGCGGCGTTGGAGGACGTGCAAACTAGGCCGCCACGCTCTCCGCAAAATGCCTTGATCGCCGCGGTCGAATTCATGTAGGTCAACGGCACCAGGCCACCCGCAGAGGGCGAATCGAGTCCGGCAGCATGCAGTTTGTCCCAGCATTCTTCGACCTGTGAAATGTCCGCCATATCGGCCATCGAACAGCCTGCATTCAGGTCCGGAAGGATCACTTGCTGCCACGGCTGTGCCAGGATGTCGGCGCTTTCGGCCATGAAATGCACGCCGCAGAAAAGGATATAGCGACCGTCGGACTCCGACGCAATCTTCGACAGTTTGTAGGAGTCGCCAGTGTAGTCGGCGAAGCGAATCACCTCATCCCGCTGGTAATGGTGCCCCAGAATGAGTGCCTCTTTGCCCAGGCGTTCACGGGCAGCGGCGATGCGACCATCCATGGTGTGGTCTGGCATCGCAAGATAGTTATCCAGCGAACACGCCTCAGGCGCAGTTTCGGCTGGTATTGATACTACGGGTTCAACCAGTGTAGCCACGTGATTTCCGCCTTCAGTTCCTTGCCAGCTTCGCAATGGAACGGGGATGTTGAAAGCATTTCTGTACTCTGTTGCAGTGGGTTCACTGTGGCTTCAGCCGTTTTTCGGCCTCACCACCCAATCCACGGGGTTGTTGCAACAGTTATTGGACGTTTCAAATGAGCGTCGGATTCAACTCAGTTGAAAATTCCTGTAACCCAATTGTAATACGCGCGACGCGCCAAATCCCCTCCAGCCCGGTTGTCGAACTGGTTTCCAGATCACCGAAGCAGTTTCCCGGGAACCGTAATAATGACGATTTTCGATCGGCTGACAAGCCCCCCGTGACAGTAGCCCTATTCCACACAATCGTTATGGCATATAGTGGCTACGAACGGGATTCTGTACCGAGCGGCATCCAGTCACCCGGAATGGAATCGACACATCCGAAATAGACCGCCTGTTTCAGGAGGGGTTCGATGAAGATTTCTGACACGGTTGGATTGGTACTACGCAACAAAAGTCAACGAACCGTTCTTTCGATTGCCCCCGACCAGTCGGTCTACGAAGCTGTCGAAATGATGGCCGCGAACGATATCGGCGCGTTACTGGTCCTTTCCGACAATAAACTCGTCGGCATGCTCTCCGAGCGCGATTACGCGCGCAAAGTCGCTTTGATGGGCCACTCCTCCAAAGAGATTAAAGTCCACGAAATCATGACCACGCCGGTGTTTTTTGTCACCCCGCAACACACTGTCGACGAATGCATGGCCCTGATGACACAGCATCACTTCCGTCATCTGCCAGTCTGCCAGGATGAACGCGTTCTGGGCGTCATCTCAATCGGCGACCTGGTCAAGTGGGTCATTTCCGGCCAGGCCCATGCCATTGAGCAGTTGGAGGGGTACATCACCGGCGCCTATCCGGGATAGGTTTGCCTACCCACAATTTGGCTCGGCGCACATCCAAACCGCGTCGCCATGCGTTCACCTTGGGTAGGATTGTTCCGCCGCGCGCCACTTCAGTATGATGGTACTCGATGAGTCTGCCCGATACAGTCTTTATCTTCGTGTTAGCCCTGATCATTTTCGGGCCCAAGAAACTGCCTGAAATCGGGCGGCAACTGGGGAAATTGGTCGGCGAATTCCGTCGCGCCAGCAACGAATTTAAGTTTCAGATTGAAGAAGAGCTGCGCCAGGCAGAATTGGCAGATCGTAACACGATCGCCCCTGCAAAGAAAGAACTGGAAACCTCGACTTCCGCTGAGCCCTCAACCGGAGTCAGTGATTCTCCTGCACCGGATGTGCCGTATCCCGAGGAAGCATTGCCGGTTGGGCAATATCCGAACATCGACACCGTTAATCCCGAAAATTTGACCCCAGCAGAGTCGACCGACGCGCAAGTCGAGCCGGTCGACACACACGAGCAATCAGTTGCCGAAGACGACGCGTCGCAACTCGCAATCAACCCTGCGGCAGGCGCCGAGCCCCGCACAACGCCTCCGTACTCCGCCAGTTCAGAACCCGCCGATCCCTATGCAACACCCGCTGTAGCGGACGTCACTCATGGTTGATCTGCTGGACCGCGCCCGAACCGCTGTGGGCGATCGAGCCGAATTGCCGGGCATGAGCCTGCTGGAACATTTGCAGGAACTGCGCAAACGCCTCGTCTATTCCCTGCTTTCAATCGCCGTCGGCTTCTTCGTTGCTTACGGCTTTCACGAGCGCATCGCCGCGTTCATGATTGCGCCCATCACCAAGGCCCTGAATGCGCACCACCTGAACGCGCAGTTGGTCTATCTCAACCCGATGGACCCCTTCAATTTCTTCCTGAAGATCGGATTGTTCGGTGGCATCATTGTCGCCTCGCCATTCATTCTGTACCAGGTGTGGCTATTTATCGCTCCGGGCTTGTATCAAAATGAGAAACGCTACCTGATCCCCTTCATGTGCGCAACGGTGGGCTTGTTCCTGCTGGGTGCATTTTTCGGATACAGATTCGTCTATCCCGGCGCGCTTGAGTTTCTTATCGGCTATGGCTCGCAATTCAAGCCGATGGTCACCATCAGCGAATACACAGAGCTATTCCTGACAGTGATCCTTGGCCTGGGCATTGTGTTTGAGCTGCCGATTCTCGTTTTCTTCCTGGCTCTATTCGGGATTGTGAATTCCCGCTGGCTGTGGAAGAACATCCGCTATGCCATTCTGATCATCTTCATCATCGCCGGCATCATTACACCCACCCCCGATCCGCTCAGCATGTGCCTGTTCGCAACGCCCATGTTGCTCCTGTATTTGATCAGCATAGGAGTGGCTCACATGGTGCATCCGGACGCTCGCAACCGACGAACGAAAGCGAAGCTGGAGGCTTGATGAAGCGTTGGACGAACTCGAGAAGTCTGACGTTCCTTATCGCCGTCTGCAGTCTCGCAATTCCTTCTCTGGCCGTCACGCAGGCCCATACCGCGTCTCGCATCGGATTCAATGGCAGCCATGCCTATCAATACGCGCAAGATCTAGTGAACTGCGGTCCGCGCTGGATAGGCAGTCCGGGTCACGTGTGTGCGGAGAATTTCCTCAAGAAACAATTTGCCAAAGACAATCTTGAAGAGGATACATTCGCCGCCAATACCCCCGCCGGCATGATGACAATGCATAACTTCATCGTGAAATTTCCGGGCAAAAAACCCGGAATTATCGTCCTCTCTTCGCATTATGAAACCAACTACCCGCTGCGCGACATTCACTATGTCGGCGCCAACGACGGCGCTTCCACAAGCGGACTGCTGGTCGAAATGGGAAACATCCTGCGTGGGCACACCTTAAATGGAAATAGCGTTTGGCTTGTGTTTTTTGATGGTGAAGAGGCGATCCAACAGTGGTCCGCTGCAGACTCGCTCTATGGCAGCCGCCACCTTGCCGCCAGGTGGGACCGGGATGGCACACTGAAGCGCATCAAGGCATTTTTGCTGGTCGATATGATCGGCGACAAGGATCTCGACATTGCCCGCGATCAAAATTCCACTCCCTGGCTGCTGGATTTGGTAGATCAAGCCGCGAAGCAGGAGGGCGACCAATCTTATTTTTTTGCGACCACAAACGCGATAGAGGACGATCATCTACCCTTCGTTCAGCGTGGTGTTCCCTCCGCCGATCTTATCGACTATGACTACGGCCCCCACAGCGTTACGCTTCCGGACGGATATCATCACACCGCCCAGGACACCATGGACAAAGTCAGCGCCCGTAGTTTAAGCGTGGTCGGACAGACCGTTCTTGAAACCATCCATTTGCTGAATCAGAAATAGATCCATTCATGACCGGTGGCGGCAACTTCATGGTGGATCACTTGTTCGGCGGCGCGCCCCTGTGGTTGTGGCTGCTCTTCCACGCGCTGGTGTTCGGCCTGCTTACCGTCGACTGGGCTTTCACCAGGAAAGCGCGCGAAGAGCACGTGCTGGTTCGGCGTTCGAATTGGCTGACGGCGGTTTGGATCACGGCGGCGCTGTTGTTTGCGATGGT
>JAJYBW010000131.1 GCA_021778815.1 Acidobacteriota bacterium
AAACCGAGGATCGCGGCCCACCAGGATGCGATGCTCTCCCGGCTGCTTCGACACGTACTTTGCAATTCCAACAATCGCGCGCCGAATGTTCGGCAACGTGAACTCGTCGGCAACGATCGCGCGCCAGCCCGAGGTCCCAAAATGAATTTGCGTCGGCATCTTCTCTCTCTACTTTCTTAGAAACAAGAATACCGAATGTTGGATGCATCTGGTCTGCGTTCCGGTCAGATTCGCGGGTAGCCCGCCGCCAGCACCGCATCAATGAGAGTGCCCAGGTCTCGACTTTCAGACCTGGGATTTCGGTGGGGTCAGGAGCAACAACAAGGGACAAGTAACCTACGCCGCTCGCTGCGACTCCGCGAAGACCCCGGCATGAGTGTCATAGACTGCCAGCACCTTGCCCGCCCGCTCCGGATCGGTCGACCAGCTCAGTGACACCGCCGCGACGTACTGCTCGCCGGTGGGCGCCTTCAGCGCCGCCATATAGTGCGGGTAGGCTCGGCTCAGCCGCTCCAGCAGAGCCATGCGCGCCTGGAAACATTCGCTCCAGCCGGAAAACCTCGCCCAGTTCGCCGAGACTGTCAACCAGTGGCCATGTAGAAACTCGCGAGTCGGCATGGCAATCGTCTCCGTTCCCGCCAGCGGCGGATGGCTTTGCTTCTGGCCGAACAGGTTATTGGCCTCCACGGCCAACTGCGATCGGCCCCAGCCAGACTCCAACGCAGCCTCGCAGGCAGCGAACGCCGGAAAAATGTGATGTGCGGCCTGGGCGGCGCGATAGGCACGAGATAAGAAGATAGTTTGAATGGACATGGACACTCCTGGGGAAGGACTCTGATTCCAGTATCCGCGAGGAAAGTCAATGAATGTGCCAATGTCCGTTACAACAACTATTTTCCGCGTCCGTCGCAATTAGTTGCCTTAGCAACCATATAGACAAACTGGTTGCCAAGGCAACCAGTTTGTCCCAGCGTTATTTCGCCTGAAATGCAGCCTATCCTAGACCACGAAATACTTTGCCTGCGGATGATGCACGATGATGGCATCCGTACTCTGCTCCGGCTCCAGGTGATAGCTTTCCGTCAATCGCACCCCGATATTTTCTTCCGGATGAAGCAAAGCGAAAATCTTCGTTTGGTCCTCTAGATTCGGGCATGCGGGGTACCCGAAGGAATATCGCGAGCCGCGATATTTCTGGTGAAACAGGTCCCGCACTTCTTGCGAATCTTCCCCGCCGATACCGAGTTCCTCGCGTATCAGCTTGTGCATATACTCGGCCAACGCTTCGGCTGTTTCCACGCTCAATCCGTGGGCGTAGAGATACTTGGTGAAATCTCCGCGCTCGAACAATTCCTTTGTCAGGTCGCTCGCCCTCTGTCCCACGGTAACAACGGAAAACCCAATGACATCAAGCCTTCCAGACATTTTCGGCAAAAAGAAATCGGCGACGGAAAGCTTGCGGCCTTCGCGCTGGCGAGGAAAAGAAATCCGCAACAGCTCCTGTTTTGCAGCGCCCTTTGTCGCCGCTTCGGGCGCGTACACGACCACGTCGTTGCCGTCGCTGTTGCAGGGGAAATACCCATACACAGCCTTCGGCTCCAGCCACCCGGACTGCTTCGCTTCAACAATCATCTGCTGCAGAATCGGGCGATATTTTTCATCGACCAGGCGAACATAATCCGTCGCGGACGCAGTCTTCAGCTGCCATTGGTTTTTAAATAACGCCGTCTCGTTGATGTATTCAAACACCGTGTCGAGAGAAAAATCCTTCTTCACGCGCACGCCGTAAAATGGCGGTTGCGGAATATCCGGTGCATCTTGAATTACCGATGACCGCTCTGTCGAGACTGGTTCCTGCGGACCGGTTCGCTCTTCCGGCAAAAGATTCTTGCGTTCGAAAAGCTTCACCGTTGTGCCTTCTTCAATGCGGCCCGCGCGTACAGACATATCTTCGGCAGTGAGATCGCCAATGACGTGCAGCCCGGCGAACGCATCTTCCGCGTAGTACACCGGCCCGGCGTATTCTTTGCGCAAATCGTCTTCAACATATTTCCGCGTCAGCGCCGCGCCGCCGCAAATCACCGGAATGTCGCTTTCCAGATGCTGCAAATCCTGGATCACATACTTCATCTCCAGCGTGCTTTTTACCAGCAAGCCGCTCAACCCAATCGCGTCTGCCTTGTGCTGCTGCGCCGCCTTGATAATCGCGTCCGATGGCTGCTTGATGCCCAGATTCACGACCTTGTATCCGTTGTTCGAAAGAATAATGTCGACAAGGTTCTTGCCGATGTCATGCACATCGCCCTTGACCGTGGCTAGCACAATGGTTCCCCGCTGCGAGCCTTCGACGCGCTCCATCTTCGGTTCCAAATGTGCAACCGCAGCCTTCATCACCGAAGCTGAGTCCAGCACCGACGGCAGCTGCATTTTGCGCGCGCCAAACAGCTCGCCAACTGTCTTCATCCCATCCAGCAGGACCGTGTTGATCAACTCCAACGGCGTGTAGGTCAGCAGCGCCGTCTCCAGCAGGTCTTCCAGCGATTGCTTGGTTGCGCCCGCGCCAACACTGCGCTCCCCGCGAATGATCAACTGCTTCAGCTTGTCTTCAATGGTCAGCGCTTCGACAGCTTCTGGCTCCGGCTCTGCGTTGGGGTCTTTCTGCAGGTTGGCGAAATAGGCCATGAAGACCTGCAGCGGATCACCCTCCGAAGTATCGCGAAAAATTAATTTCCGCGCCAAGTCTACTTCCTTCTCAGGAATCTTGTAGAGAGGGTAAATTTTCGAATAATTCACAATCGCCATGTCGAGCCCGCGATCGACAGCTTCTTTTAGAAACACGCTGTTCAACACACGACGCGAGTAGGTCGAAAGTCCAAACGAGATGTTGCTGACGCCCAGAATAGTTCTGCATTCCGGCAGCTCCTGCTTCAGCAGGCGCACGGCTTCCAGCGTTTCCATGCCAGCGGTGCGATAGTCCTCCTGCCCTGTAGAAATCGGTAGCGTGAGCGGATCAAAGATCAAATCCTGAGAGCGCAATCCATACTTGGCTGTTGCGAGTTCGAAAATTCGGCGGGCTACTGCCACTTTCTTTTGCGCGGTCAGCGCCATTCCGTCTTCGTCGATGGTCAAGGCAATGACGGCAGCGCCATAGCGGCGAGCCATGGGCAGTACCTTCGACGTACGCTTTTCGCCATCTTCCAGATTGATGGAGTTGATCAACGGTTTGCCCGGAATGCGCTTTAGCGCCTCCTCGATCACATCCGCTTCGGTAGAGTCGACCAACACTGGCGCAGGCACGCGCGTAGCAATCTGATCGAGCACCGCATTCATGTACGCTTTTTCGTCTTCGCCGACAATGGCGCAGCAGATGTCCAGCATCTGGCTACCTTCCGCGGCGAGCCGCTTCGAAAGCGCAAGAATTCCGCCGTAGTCGCCGCTGCGAACCATTTCTCTAAACACGGGACTGCGCGTGGTCGTGTTCATTTCCTCGGCGACGATGACAGGCTGCCCATCTACTTCCAGCGGAATCGAAGAGTAGGCGCTGGCCGCCACACTCTGTGGCATGGCGTGGGTCTCGGCGGGTTTGGAGTGTTCCACCGCATCGACCACCGCGCGCAAATGTTCCGGCGTGGTGCCGCAGCAACCGCCAACGACGCGGACGCCGTACTCCTCGACAAACTGCTTATGGAAATGCGCCAGTTCCTCCGGCGTCAGCGCGTAGACGGCATGTCCGCCGACGTTCTGCGGCAGGCCGGCGTTCGGCAGCACGCTCACCGGTCGCGTTGCATTCTGGCAGAGGAAACGTACCGCATCATTCATCTCGCGCGGTCCGGTGGCGCAATTCAGCCCGATCACGTCCGGCTCGAAACATTCCAGCACCGCCAGCGCCGCGCCGATCTCGCTGCCCAGCAGCATTCTCCCGGTCGCTTCCAGCGTGACCTGCATCTGCACCGGCACTCGCCGGCCGATGGAGCGCATGGCGTCTTCACACGCCGCCAACGCAATTTTTCCCTGCAATAAATCCTGGCAGGTTTCGATCAGCAAGACATCCACGCCGCCTTCGATCAGCGCTTCAATCTGTTCTCGATACGCTTCCGCCATGGCGTCATACGTGATGTGACCGAGCGATGGCAGTTTGGTTGTCGGGCCAATGGAGCCGGCGACAAAGCGCGGTTTTTGCGGCGTGGAAAACTGTGCAGCCACTTCCTTCGCCAGCCGGGCGGCCACTAGATTCAGTTCGCGGGTTTTGTCTTCCAGCTGATATTCCGCGAGCACGATCCGCGATGAGCCGAACGTGTCTGTCTCGATCACGTCGCAGCCGACTTCCAGAAAACTGGCATGAATACCGCGTATCACGTCAGGGCGGCTGAGCACGAGCAGCTCATTGCAGCCTTCCTTGTTCCAATAATCGTCGATCGTCAGAGCATGTTTTTGAATGCTGGTGCCCATGGCGCCGTCGTAGACGATGACTCGATCTCGTAATACCTCTGAAAAAGTTTTCATTGGCTTCCTGAACTACGAAGTTAGCTACCGGTTCATTCCCATTCCAGCGAAGAGTTATTGCTGCATCGACGGATCAATCACCGCGATGCCCTTCTGCGGGTCAAATGTCTTATAGAGCGGCCGTGGGTATGCCGTGATGATCACCTCCAGCGTGGGCCAGACGTGCGCCTGCAGCAGGTGTCCGCCATGCGTCGTGCCGTCGCCGAAGCCAACCACCATGTGAGCATGGACGACAGGCTTGCCCTGGTATATCGCGATGTCGCCCAACAGCGAAAGCACTTCCGATTGATGGTCAATTGAAATGTTCCGATAGGTCTTGCTCTGCGGATCGAGCCAGCCTAACGTCGCATTTCGTATCGCTCCGACGCCGGTGATTCTGGCGGCGACGATACGATTCTCTTCCGCAAATTGAGTCAGGCCACCCAGGATTTCATCTCCGGAACCGAAGATCACGGCATACGTTGTTTCTTGAGCGCTCTGATTCAGGATTTTGAATTTCATCAAGGGTGCGCTTGCCTTGGCCGTCTTCGAACCGTTAGCGGCATTTTTCGGCGCGGCGCTGCCGTTCGCGGCAGAAGCGTAGGGTGCAATTAGCATTGCAGAAGCGATGATGGCTCCGCCCGCAACTTGCACAATTCGTGGCAACTTCATCTCACTCCCCTCCTCTTCTTAGAATTCGATTCCATCGGTCGGCAAATAGAAGAACCTTCGTCGCACTGCGACCCTCGACGAGGAGAATGCGCTAGCGAAGAAACCCTTCGTTCTATCTTAGCGATTGCGTAGCTTTCAGTTATGGAGTGGAAGGTTCGATCGGGGCCGGGGAGCCCGGCATCGGCGCCAGAAGGTCTTCTTTGCGCATCACCAGGGTGGTGGTGTTGAACGAAGAGGATTCAAAGCCGTGGCCGTGCGTGATGGCGTCAGTGGGACAGGCTTCGACGCAATAACCGCAGAAGATGCAGCGGTTGTAATCGATGTTGTAGACCTTGGCGTAGCGCTCTGCACTGGAAATCCGCTGCTCGGCGGTATTTTCCGCTGCTTCGATGTGAATGCAGTTCGAAGGACAGGCGGCGGCGCACAGAAAACATGCGACGCATTTTTCCAGACCTTGTTCATCGCGCTGCAGCACATGCCGTCCGCGGTAGCGCTCTTCAAACTTGGCTCCGCGCATCGGTCCCGGGCCATCCGGATAGTTCTCCACCTCGGTTGGCTTGAAAATTTCTCCGAAGGTGACACTCATTCCTTTGGCAACGGCTGCGATATCACGGACAATCGACATGGTTAGATTATAAACGAGGAAAAACGAACGACATCGAAGCATCCAATCGCTTTGCGGCTCATTCGCGACCAAGATATTCCTGTCGTGAACACGGCGATCACACAGTAGCATTGGACTTCCACGCATATGCAGACTGAAATTGAACGCGTTCTGATTTATCGGTTGGGAAGCCTGGGCGACACCGTTGTCGCGTTGCCCTGCTTTCATCAGGTGGCGCGCGCCTATCCCGATGCCGAACGTCGTCTGCTGACGAACATTCCCGTGCATAGCAAAGCTCCGGCTGCGTTCGCTGTGCTGGAAGGCTCGGGGTTAGTGCATGGCTACATGCGCTATCCGATTGCGACGCGGGGCCTTGGCGACCTGATCGCACTGCAACGGGACATTCGCGCCTACCGCGCCCAGGTGCTCGTCTACCTGACTCCGCGACGACTGGCCAGCGAAGTGGTGCGGGACGCTGCATTTTTTCGATTGTGTGGGATTCCGACGATTGTTGGATTGCCGTTGGCGCGTGATTCTCGCACCAACCGACTGGATCCCGTCACCGGATGGTACGAACCGGAAGCGGTGCGGCTGGCGCGGTTGATGCGAAGCCTGGGAAAGATTGACCTGCAGGACCCCAGGAATTGGGACCTGGGGCTGACACTTGACGAGCATAAACGCGCTGCGGAGGCGCTGCAGCCGGTCCAGGGGCGTCCGCTACTTGCGTGTTGTGTGGGTACCAAAGTGCAGGCGAAAGATTGGGGCGCGGACAATTGGCGCAGCGTGCTGGATGCGCTGGCCGCGGAGCTGCCGCAATATGGACTCGTGATGGTCGGAGCCGGTGAAGAGGTCGCTGTGAGCGACCGAGTCGCGGAAAACTGGACGGGACGTTCTGTCAATCTATGCGGAAAGCTACTTCCCCGTCAGTCTGCGGCCGTTCTGGCGCGAGCGAAGATTTTTGTCGGACATGACAGCGGGCCCATGCATCTGGCGGCGACGGTCGGCACGCCTTGCGTTGCAGTCTTCGCTGCGCGGAATAAACCGCAAACGTGGTTTCCCTGGGGCGGCCAGCATGAGGTGGTGTATCACCGCACCGACTGCTGGGGCTGCGACCTGGAGGTATGCATTGAACAAAAGAAAAAATGCCTCACGTCGATTCTTCCAGCCGAAGTGCTTGGGGTGGTGCATCGCGTGCTGGCCCGCCTTTCATTAGCCCATACCCTGGTTCCCAGCCCCAGATGAACCGCTCCGCCATGCAGCCAGTTAGGATAGAGTGGAGCCCAGCATGATTCGTGATCTTCATCGTGTCCTTGATCTGGTTGAGTCCGGCTTTCAGCGCTATCGCGTGCTGGTGGTCGGCGATTTGATGCTGGACCAGTATTTGTGGGGCGACGTAAACCGCATCTCTCCGGAAGCCCCTGTGCCGGTGTTGCGCTCTGCGCGGCGCACGCACGTCGCCGGCGGCGCTGCCAACGTTGCAATGAACCTGGTCGGGCTGGGAGTGCAGGTATCTCTGGCTGGATTTTTGGGTAGCGATGAATCTGCGGAGACATTGCGCGGGCTGCTGACAACTGCCGGCATCGCGATCGAGGCGGTATGCGTCTGGAAGCGGCCCACCATATCCAAGACGCGCATTATGGCAGGACGGCAGCAGCTGATGCGGCTCGACGTGGAAGCACCCGAACTGCCGTTCGCCACGGAGATCGATTCCCTACTGCAATCGTTGAACGTACAGATTGCCACCGCGGACAGCATCATCCTTTCCGACTACGCGAAAGGTGCGCTACCTGAGTCGGTTTGCCAGCACGTAATCACGCAGGCGCGCAAACGGAATATCCCCGTGCTGGTGGATCCCAAGGGCAGCGAGTTTTCCAAATATCGCCACGCCACAACGATCTGCCCAAATCTGCAGGAGCTATCGATCTGTACCGGGGTGTCTGTACAGCAGCCGGAGAATCTGCTGGCCTCGGGTCGCGCGCTGATTCCATCGCTGCATCTGGAATACCTGACCGTTACGATGAGCGAACGCGGGATTCGCGTGGTTCAAACCGACGCGCAGCAGGATCTGCATGCCGCTGCCCTGGCGCGCGAGGTCTACGATGTTTCTGGTGCGGGCGATACGGTTATTGCGACATTGGCCGCCGCTGCGGCGGCGAAGCTGGATCTGGAGAGTGCCATGCAGCTGGCCAATGTGGCCGCCGGGATTGTGGTGAGCCGAGTGGGGACGGTTCCCATCGATCGGGCGAACCTGCTGGCAACGTTGTCGGTGGAACTGGCCACCAGCACCCAGGAAAAAGTTGTCGACCGTGCTGGCTTGATTGCTCGCGCGGCGCAGTGGCGTGACCGTGGCGAAACGATTGTGTTCACCAATGGCTGCTTCGATCTGCTGCACATCGGCCACATTACGCTGCTGGAAAATGCGCATCGGATGGGCGACCACCTGGTGCTGGGGATCAACAGCGATGCTTCGACGCGCCGATTGAAAGGCCCAACCCGGCCAATTGTCGGCGAGAAGGAGCGAGCACGCATTTTGGCGGCATTGGCGTCGACGGATGCCATTGTCATTTTCGACGAAGACACGCCGCTCGAAACAATCGAGGCCTTGAGGCCGAATGTGCTGGTGAAAGGCGGCGACTACACGGAAGAAACTGTGGTTGGCGCGGATCTGGTGCGCGGTTGGGGCGGCCGTGTCGCCATCGTGCCGATGGTCGCGGGCTTCAGCACCACCAGCCTGGTACAAAAGCTAAGCGCGACTCCGGGGTAGAGTCGCGCTCACGAAGCAAAATCGTAAAATACACGACATCGTTCTTGCAGACCGCTTCCCTGCTAATCTCCCATAGGGTTTCTTGGATGGGGAGAATGCTGCTGCCGTTCTGGATTGTGCAGCCACTTGGATAACGCAGCCCCGTTCATTTCCATTCCCACCAGGT
>JAJYBW010000132.1 GCA_021778815.1 Acidobacteriota bacterium
TCCCGCGGTCACCAGCAGTTGCACGGGTTCCGGCATGGCGCCATAGCGATCCTGCATCTCTGCGATGATGTCTTCGATGGCGCTTTCGTTTTCTGCGCTGGCAATGCGCTTATACATGCGCAGGCGCTGATTTTCTTCTTCGATATAGTTGGCGTCGATGCGCAGCGAAATGCCGAGATTGAGCTGCACCGATGGCCGCTCCGCCTGATCTTCGCCTTTCAGCTCTCGAACCGCCTGCTCCAGCATGGTCGTGTACAACTCGAAACCGACGGCTTCAATATGTCCACTCTGCTCGCCACCCAGCATGTTGCCGGCTCCGCGCAACTCCAGGTCAAGCGCTGCAATTTTGAATCCGGCGCCCAGGTCAGAAAATTCCTTCAGCGCAGCCAGCCTGCGCCGCGCGATGTCCGTCAATTCACGATCCGGAGGAATCAGCAAGTACGAATAAGCGCGGCGATTGGAGCGACCCACACGACCGCGCAATTGGTACAGCTCCGAAAGCCCATGGCGGTCTGCCCGGTTGATCAGGATGGTATTCGCCAGCGGAATATCGAGCCCGTTTTCAATAATTGTCGTCGCCACCAGAACATCGTATTCGTGATGCATAAACGCAAGCATCACCCGCTCCAGTTCCGCTTCTCCCATCTGGCCGTGACCCACACCGACACGTGCTTGGGGCACCAGTTCCTGCAGTCTGGCGGCAATCTCATAGATATTTTCCACGCGGTTATGGACAAAATAAATCTGCCCGCCGCGCTCCAGCTCCACTTCAATCGCAGATCGAATCAGCTTCTCGTCGTACTTCGCCACCACGGTTTGAATCGCCATGCGATCCTTCGGCGGCGTCTCAATGACGCTCATATCGCGCAATCCGACGAGCGACATGTGCAGCGTGCGCGGAATCGGCGTTGCCGACATGGCCAGCACATCAATCTCTCGACGCATCTGCTTCAACCGCTCTTTATGGCGCACGCCAAAGCGCTGCTCTTCATCCACGACCAGCAGCCCCAGGTCCTGAAATTTCAGATCCTTCGACAACAGCCGATGCGTGCCAATCAGGATGTCAACCTTGCCCTGCTCCACCTTCTCCAGAACCGCCTTCTGCTCTTTCGGCGAACGAAAGCGCGAAATCATTTCGATGTGAACCGGAAACGCCGCGAAGCGACGCTTGAATGTCTCGAAATGTTGAAAGCAAAGCACCGTCGTCGGAGTCAGCACCGCGACTTGTTTGCTGTCCTGCACCGCCTTGAAGGCTGCGCGCATCGCCACTTCAGTCTTTCCGTAGCCAACATCGCCGACCAGCAGCCGATCCATCGGCATCGTCGATTCCATGTCGCGCTTGATGTCGGCGATCGACGTGATTTGATCGTCAGTCTCGTTGAAGTCAAACGCATCTTCAAACTCACGCTGAAACTGGTTGTCGACGGAAAATGCATTGCCTTGCGCCGCCTTGCGCACGGCGTACAACTTCAGCAGTTCATCCGCCATGTCCGCCATGGCCTTCTTCACGCGCGCCTTCGTGCGTGTCCACTGCGCGCTACCCAGGCGATGCAGCACGGGAGCCGGCCCGGTATCCGTCGAGCGATATTTCTGGATCAGATCGAGACGCGTCAGCGGAACATACAGGCGCGCCGCTTCAGCAAATTCCAGGATCATGAACTCGACGTGCATGCCATCCTGCGAAATCTCCTTCAAGCCCAGATAGCGAGCGATGCCATGATCGACATGTACAACGTAATCCCCAATCGTCAGATCGCGAAAATCGGAGATGAATGCGGCCGTATTCGATTTCGATTTCCGTACCACGGGCCGCGCGGTGACATCCGCTTCGTCGGAAAGATCGTTCGCCCCAAACACGACCAGACGCGCTTCTTCCAGCACCACGCCATTGGAAATTTCCGTCCGCACAATGACGGGAGCACGCATATCGCCGCGCAGGTAGCTGGTCTCGTCGTACATCGTCTCGCTGCCGGTATGCGCGCTGCGACTGCCAATGCGATACGAAATTCCGTACTCCTGCAAGATGCTGGCCAGCCGCTCCACTTCACCCTGGTTCGCCGCAGCCAGCACGGTGCGCGTTTGCTGTGTTGCCAACACCTGCAACTGCTCCACCAGCGCCGGAATTGCCCCGTGAAGTCGCAACGTAGGCCGCGTTGGAATTTCAATTTCGCCGAGCGAGGTAGTGTCGGTGTCGAGTACGTCAACCGTCCCCAATTGATCCAGGTCGAGCCCCGGCGCTTCGGCCACACGCGCCTGCCACTCCCATGGAGTCAGGTACAAATCTGCGGGAGGAAACAGTGTGTCGATACCACTGCGTTCATGGCGCTGCTCCACCTTGTTCCACCAGCGTTCCAACTGGTTTTGCACCATGCCCGGCTCTTCCACAAAGATGCGGGACTTTGGAATCAGATCGAACACCGTCTGGTGTTGACCAGATGCCGCAACGGCAAAAAACTCCCATCCTGGAAAAACATTTGTCCCTTCCGCCTCGATGGCGTCGTGCAGCGCCTCGTTCTCACCTTCCAGCCGGCGCCCACTCAGCCGCGTGTGCACCCGCGACAGCAACGCATTCGTCATCGGGGTTTCCGTCAGTGGCAGCAGGATCGCTTCGTCGACTGGTGCGGACGAGCGCTGCGTTTCAGGGTCGAACTTTCGCATCGACTCAATTTCGTCACCAAGGAATTCGATGCGCAGCGGCGCATCCATCTCTGGCGGATAAATATCGAGGATGCCGCCGCGCAGCGCATATTGCCCGCGCATCTCCACCATGTCGACAGTTTGATATCCGACACTGGCCAGATGGGCCACCAGGGTTTCCGGATCAGCCTCTTCTCCGCGCCGCAGCGTGCAAGCCAGATTGGCGTAGTGCTCGGCCGCGAAGACGCGATAACACGCCGACTCCACCGGCACAATGATGAGCCGCGCTGCGCCCTGCGCAATCTTCCATAACGTCACGGCGCGCTGTTCCTGAATATCCGGATGCGGAGAAAGATTTTCGAACGGCAACACGTCATGCGCCGGCAAGCGCACCACTGCGCTTCGATCGAATTCCCCGGTCAAGTCACAGGCCGCCTGCACCGTCAGCTGCAAGGCTTCTGCAGCGCGATTGTCGGCGACCACCACGAACACAGGCACTTTAGAAACGCGAGCCAGCAGCGGCAGATACAGAGCGCGCGCCGTCGCCGTCAATCCGGAGACACGACGACGCCCTACGCCGCTGACAAGCGAGGGCCGCACGCGATCGATGCCAGGAGACTTGTCGAGGTCCGCAAAAAATTCACGGACAAAAGGAAGGATCATGAGCTACGCCTGAAACGCGATTCGGTTATAGCAACTTCAGCTAGCGAATTTCCAGAATGTTGGTCTCTTTCGAAGCATGCTCCTGCGCCCGCTCCGCCAGTTGGCGCGCGATCTTGTAGAACGGTGCCGCCTGCTCTGAAAGATCTCCGGCCAGCGAAATCGGTAATCCGCGATCGCCGCCATGGCGAATCTCCGGATCCAGCGCAACCGAGCCGAGAAATGGAATCTGGTATTCTCGCGCGGTTCTCTCGACTCCGCCCTTGGAAAAAATGTCGATTTCATGATGGCAATGCGGACACGTGAAGAAGCTCATATTTTCCACGATACCGAGCACGTCGACATTCACCTGGCGAAACATTTCAATCGCCTTGCGGCCGTCCTGCAGAGCCACGTCCGAGGGCGTGGAAATAATCACGGCCCCTGTCAGCGGAACTGTCTGCACCAGCGAAATCACCACATCTCCCGTGCCCGGCGGCAGATCGACGATCAGATAATCCAGCTCGCCCCATTGCACCTGCTGCAGAAATTGGCGAATGATCTGGTGCAGCATTGGGCCGCGCATCACCATCGGCTTGTCGCCGGGAGAAATAGAGCCGACGGAGATCAGTTTCACCTCGTGTGCCTGCAGCGGTTCAATGCGATTGCCTTCCAGCACCCGTGGCTGTTCGCGGCTTCCCATCATCAGCGGTACGTTTGGACCATACACGTCCGCATCCAGAAGGCCGACGCGATTTCCCAGCTTGGCGAGGGCAATCGACAGATTCACTGCGACGGTGGTTTTACCGACGCCACCTTTTCCCGAGCCGACAGCCACGATGTGGTGAATGCCCGGTAACGGTTGCGGTCCTTCAGAACCTTGTCCCATGTGTCCCATTTTCAACTCCTGACTCAACTTGTATGACCACCCCAACGCAGGCGGTCGTTATCGCCGCAAAACTCTCCACGTAGACTGCGCTCAATTTCGCACGTCCCAAACACTCTAGGCAGACGTGTCCGCAGTTTCCAGCGCAACGCGGTTCTGCCGCTTCCGTTCTTTCTCCTGCTCGCGGCGTTCCCGTCGACGTCCCGCATCTTCAAACCGTCTGGCTTCCTCCGGCCCTTCTGTCGTTAACGGCGGCACTGCAACTCGCCGTCCATTTGCATCGATCGCCACAAAGGTGAGATACGCGGAGGCGATCGGATGACGCGAACCTGCGATAGCATTTTCCACCCACGCCTTCACACCCACTTCCATTGAAGTTTTAAACGCGCGATTCACCGAGGCTTTCAGAATCACCAAGTCTCCCACGTGCACCGGCGCGATAAAATCGATGTGCTCCATCGATGCGGTCACGACATGGGCGCGCGCATGTCGATATGCCGCCATCGCAGCTACCAGGTCGATGAAGTGCATCAGGCGCCCACCCAGCAAGTGGCTCAAGGGATTGGTATCATTCGGCAATACCAGTTCTGTCATTTCCGATTGCGACTCGGATACCGAACGCGGCTGAAGCGAAGATGTTGCGAATTCTTTCATGGGCAAGGCTCCTGGTTTCGCCGCGGTGTGGGTCCCGAGTGTAGATTGCGTCTGACCGCAATGTGCAGGACGCCACCGCAAAGGGAACTTTTATTTTACGCTGCGAAAGTACCTGTCGCTGGACGGCTTGAGATGTGCCCCATGACGCCGTAAGGTGGAAGAGTGATAGCTGCTGCCGTAATGAAAGCATGTTTCTTTTTTCTGAGGGATGATGAGCGTCGACAAAGTAGCGGCATTCACAGAGATTCTGGCGCAGGACCCGGGGAATGCATTTGCTCGCTACGGATTGGCGATCGAATATTCCCAGCGCGGCGAAACCGCATTGGCAATGGAGCAGTTTGATACGCTGCAGCAACTGCATCCCGACTACACCGCCGGTTATCAAATGGCTGCACAAACACTGATGGCCAGCGGTAACACTCAGCAGGCGGAAGTGCGCCTGCGTGCCGGCATCGAGTCCGCCCGCCGAACCGGCAACCAGCATGCTTTGGCAGAGATGGCAGGAATGCTGGAGGAAATGGCGAACCCGGACGTGTAGAAAGCCGCGACGCCATAGCAGTTTTGAACGTCGCAACAAAAATCAAGCTGGAGAGAGAATGAAAATTCCGTTATTCCCGCTCGATCTGGTGTTGCTCCCCGGAGCAGCCCTGCCGCTGCACATCTTTGAGGACCGCTACAAAGAGATGATCAGGGAATGCCTCCAATGCCAGGGAGAATTCGGAATGGTGCGCGCCCGGCGCGAGGGGCTAGCCATCGTCGGATGCACTGCGAAAATCGTCAGTGTAATGCACACCTATCCCGACGGACGCCTCGACATTCTCTGCCGCGGCGAACGCCGCTTTGAAATCGAATCTCTGGTGGAGGGAAGGAGTTTTCTCGAAGCCGAGGTGGATTTTCTCGCTGACCAGGAACCCTGCTCCTCGCGCCGGGATCGCGAGCAATGCGCTGCCTTCCATATGGAAATGATGGAGCTGTCTGGAAATGCGGCTGCGGATTTTCCACCGCTCGATCTGAACCAGCCGGTCGCATTTCTGCTGGCCTCCGGCATCCCGGCCGATCTGGAGTTTAAGCAGGAGCTGCTGCACCTTCACTCCGACAGCGAGCGCACCGCACGCCTGATGGAGTTTTATCAGTTGATCCTGCCCAAGCTGCAACGCGGTTCCATCGGCGCTAAAACGGCGGAGCGCAACGGCTTCGTCATGTAGATCGCCCGGGCCACTCGGGTCAAAGCGAATTGCTTTGCACCCACAACCAGCTACTGCGTTGCCTGCGGAAGAAATATGGCTCCATTTGCAGCGCCGTCCGGTTCGTGATGGTGTGAAAACGCATCGAATGAAGTACGAACCATTCCCCAAGAATCCTCGTCTAAGACCGAAGGGGGCAGTCATGTCGAATTCATCCCAACTTCCGGCGACGCTCGGTGAGTTGCGGCGCAGCACGCAGTTCTCCGAAGCCCGGTTGGCCAGGCGCACGGTGAAGGACGAGATGCGCGAGCACCTCATTGAACGCCTGCGCGCGAAAGATGCGCTGTTCCCGGGCATCGTCGGCTATGACGACACCGTGGTTCCCCAGATTGTGAATGCCGTGCTGTCGCGCCATAACTTCATCTTGCTCGGTCTGCGCGGGCAGGCGAAGAGCCGCATCCTGCGCGCCCTCACGACGCTGCTCGACGAAACCATTCCCTATATCGCCGGATGCGAAATTCGCGACAACCCCTATGCGCCCTTATGCCGCGCATGCAAGGATCAACTTGCGGAACATGGTGACTCGACCGCCATCGCCTGGCTGCCCCGCGATCAACGCTACGTGGAAAAGCTGGCCACGCCCGACGTCACCGTTGCCGATCTGATCGGCGACCTCGACCCAATCAAGGCGGCGCGTAGCGGACAACAGCTGTCGAGCGAAATGAACATTCACTACGGCCTGCTGCCGCGCGCCAATCGCGGCATCTTTGCACTGAATGAGCTGCCCGATCTCGCCGGAAAGATTCAGGTTGCGTTGTTCAACATCATGCAGGAAGGCGATGTACAGATCAAAGGACATCCGGTCCGACTGGCACTCGATGTCGCCCTCATCTTCAGCGCCAATCCGGAAGATTACACGGCGCGCGGCAAGATCGTTACCCCGTTGAAAGACCGCATCGGCTCGGAGATTCGCACTCACTATCCCCTGACGTTAGTCGAAGGCATCGCCATTACGGGGCAGGAAGCCTGGACCGAGCGCGGTCTGATGAAGACAGAGATCCCAGGCTACATTCGCTCCATCGTCGAACAGATCGCCTTCACCGCACGCGAGGACAAAAAAGTCGATCGCCGAAGCGGTGTCAGTCAGCGGCTGCCCATCAGCACCATGGAGCTGGTCATCTCCAACGCCGAACGCCGCGCCATTCTGCATGGCGAATCACTGGCCGTGCCGCGCGCCGGAGATGTCTACAGCGCGTTTCCCGGCATCACCGGAAAGATTGAGCTGGAGTACGAGGGCGAAATGCGCGGGCCGGAAATCGTAGTGCGAGAAATCGTTCGCCAGTCCATCGCTCAGGTCTTCGATCATTATTTTGCCGGCACTGATACCCGGCAGATTGAGCAATGGTTCAACCTCGGCGGCAACATCAAAATGCAGGACGACCAGCCGGCAGCGGCAATGCTGACGGAGCTGAACCAGATCCAGGGATTGCTGGAAACGCTGTCGCCACTCGGAATTCATTCCAACGACGCTCCCGAGCGCATCGTGTCAGCAGCCGAATTTCTGCTGGAAGGCATGGTGGCCCATCGCCGCATCAGCCGCAATGAAGAGCGCGGCTTTATCGCTCCCGAACGGCCGACTCATCCCGGGGAGCGCATGGAGCGTGGCGGAGAACGATCCCGCGCCGAACGCGATCCCGACGACTTGACTGGGCGGCGAGGGCGCAAGGTGTACAACTAAGTTCCGCTGATAGGTTTATTTAGGCCAACGATGAAGCGCGTTCGATACAGCAGATACACCGGCAACCTAGCCGACGAGTTGGAGATGGAGTCGCTGCTGGAGGCGCTGTCGGCTTTCCTGCTGGATTCAGGCTTTCAGTCTCCCTTCAGCCGTTTTCAGGAGTTGCGGAGCGACCAGACACTCGACAACCTGCGCGAAGCCATGCGGCAGGCGCTGGAATATGGAGACCTGTTCGACGAGGCCATGCAGGAGAAGATTGATCAACTCGCCGGCGACGGCGAACTGGAAAAGCTCATTGAGCAGTTACTCGATCGCATGGAGCAGGAGAACTACGTCCAGTTCGATCGCGGCCAGCCGCAGACGCAGCAACCCGGTCACGTGTCCCCGGCCGACGGAGACACGACTGCGGCCGCGCCGGAGGTGCGATTCCAGGTCACGGACAAAGGGCTGGATTTTCTCGGCTACAAAACGTTGCGCGACCTGCTCGGATCGCTCGGCAAGTCTTCCTTCGGCCGCCACGACACCCGCGAGCTTTCCACCGGGGTCGAAATCAGCGGCGGCTCGCGCCTGTATGAGTTTGGCGACACCTTGAATCTCGACGTCACCGCCACACTGAGCGCAGCGCTGGCGCGCGAAGGCCTCGCGCTGCCGCTGAACCTGGAATACAGCGACCTGCACGTGCATCCGTCGGAGTATCAGAGTTCCTGCGCCACCGTGGTCATGCTGGACTGTTCCCACTCCATGATTCTGTATGGAGAAGATCGCTTCACACCCGCCAAGCGCGTGGCCATGGCGCTGTCCCACCTGGTGCGCACGCAATACCCAGGGGACACGCTGTCGCTGGTCTTATTCCACGATTCCGCCGAGGAGTTGCCGCTTTCACAACTGGCGCGCGCCCAGGTCGGCCCGTATTAC
>JAJYBW010000133.1 GCA_021778815.1 Acidobacteriota bacterium
ATCGAGCTTCTCAAACAGTGCGGCTAAATCGTCCGCGTAGGTATCCATCTCGTTGCCATCCCACGGCTGGCTCGAGCGGCCATTCCCTCGCCGATCATGCGCAATTACTCGATAGCCCAGTTGCCCGAAGAAAAGCATCTGTGCATCCCACGCGTCAGCGGTCAACGGCCAACCATGCGAGAAAACGATGGGCTGCCCCGTTCCCCAGTCTTTGAAATAAATCGATGCCCCGTCTTTTACGGTGATGGTGTTCATCTGAATCTTCCCCCTGATCTGGTGGTGTATGACTCGCCGCCGGGCGCCTGCGCGGAACGGGTAACGAGCTTTGCGGGGCCGATCGGCAAGAAAAGATGTCCAGCCTCCAGGCCACACGCCGCAGGCCTACAAGTGTAAGCGCTCATTGTTACAATCGCTCGAGCGAGGGATAGGAACGAAATTCTTACCAGACGCCGAATGGCTACTTCGATTGCCTCTGAGGAGGGGCTGAAGTAGCCATTCGGTTGTTGCCGACCATGTCGAAAACCTCTCGGAGAATTACTCGTTTCCGATGCGCATGCCGTAAAACGAACGGTGCACAAAGTAGAACGAGATGAGGAAGAAAACCCCCGCCAGCACGTGGGTCAACATCGGGCTCGTCGCCGAAAGCTCAACCGCCAGCTCAACCGCCAGCAAGCCAAACAGCGTGGTGAACTTGATGACCGGATTGAGCGCCACGGAAGCTGTGTCCTTGAAAGGATCGCCCACCAGGTCACCGACCACCGTAGCTTCGTGCAGCGGCGTTCCTTTTTCATGCAGCTCGACTTCCACGATCTTCTTCGCGTTATCCCAGGCTCCGCCCGCGTTCGCCATAAAGATGGCCTGGTAGAGCCCAAACATGGCAATCGAGATCAGGTAGCCGATGAAGAAGAATGGATCCAGAAAGGCAAACGCCAATGCCGCAAAAAATAGCGAAATGAAGATCGTCAACATCCCCTTTTGCGCGTAACGGGTGCAAATGGCTACCACCATCTTGCTGTCTTGCGTGGAGGCTTTCTCTGCCCCCTCAATCTTCATATTCCTCTTGATGTACTCCACAGCTCGGTAGGCGCCTGTGGTCACGGCCTGAGTCGCCGCGCCGCTGAACCAGTAAATCACCGCGCCGCCGGTAATCAGGCCGAGTAGAAACGGAGCGTGAAGTAGCGAGAGCTTGTCTACGTTTTCAGTAAGTGAATTGGTCAGCGCCATAATAGTCGCGAAGATCAGGGTGGTGGCGCCCACGACCGCTGTACCAATCAGCACCGGTTTGGAGCTGGCTTTGAACGTATTTCCCGCACCGTCGCCCGCCTCCAGCATCCTCTTTGCGCCTTCGAAATCGACATCCACGCCGTAGTCTTTTTTCACTTGAGCATGCACATCCGGCTCGTTCTCGATGAGCGATAGTTCATAGATCGATTGAGCGTTGTCCGTCACCGGTCCGAAGGAATCGACTGCGATCGTCACAGGCCCCATGCCGAGGAAACCGAACGCCACCAGGCCGAAGGCGAACATCGGTGCAGCCAGAACCACATTCTGGAATCCCAGCGTGCTCACCCCGTAGCCAATCGACATTAAAATCGTGACCGCCAGTCCGAGGTAGTAAGCGGAATAATTTCCAGACACAAACCCCGACAGAAGACCCAGGGCAGCTCCACCCTCGCGCGCCGACGCAACCACTTCTTTTACGTGGCGAGCTTCGGTCGAGGTGAACACCTTAACCAGCTCCGGGATCAAAGCCCCAGCGATAGTCCCGCAGGAGGTGATGGTCGCCAGTTTCCACCAGAGGGTAGGATCTCCACCCAAGTTGGGAAGCAGCAGCCAGGTGACCGGATAGGTGACGGCAATCGTCACGATAGAAGTGATCCACACCAACGAGGTGAGCGGCGCTTCAAAGTTGAATTCTTTCGCCGTACCGAACCGCGCTTTGGAGATCACCTCATTGATGTAATAGCCCACAACGGCTGCGACCAGCATGGCCACGCGAACCGCAAACAGCCAGACCAGCACTTGCACCCCGAGGGCAGCGCTCTTCGCGCCCAGAATCAGGAAGGCGATCAGCGCGACCTGGACCACGCCGTAGGTTTCAAAACCGTCGGCTGTCGGGCCAACCGAATCGCCGGCATTGTCTCCCGTGCAGTCGGCGATCACACCCGGATTGCGGGCATCGTCCTCTTTCACGTGGAAGACAATTTTCATCAGATCGGCGCCGATGTCGGCGATCTTGGTGAAAATGCCGCCGGCCAGGCGAAGCACCGCAGCGCCCAGCGATTCGCCAATCGCAAAGCCGATGAAACACGGCCCGGCGTAACTTCCTGGAACAAAGAGGATGATGCTGAACATCAGAAACAACTCGATCGAGATCAGCATCATGCCAATGCTCATACCAGACTTGAGCGGAACACCAAATGCGCGATACGGGTTACCGCCCAGGGAAGCATAGGCGGCGCGGGAATTCGCCAGCGTATTCAAGCGGATTCCAAACCAGGCCACAAAGTAGCTACCGGCCATTCCCAGAATGCTGAACCCAAGAATAATGATCACTTTCAAGGCGCTAAAGTGGAGCAACACAGCGAAATATGCAAGGATGACGACCGCAATGAAGGACCAGAGAAGCAGGAGGAACTTCCCCTGGTGAATCAGATATGTTTTGCACGTCTCCCAGATCAGCTGCGATACTTCCAACATCGACTTATGTGCCGGCATGTTCTTCAGATGTACATACATGACCAGGCCGAAGATCATTCCTAAAACGCAAAAGGCCGGGCCCCACATCAGCAGGTTGTGGCCGTTGATCCCAAGAAATTGCACCTGGCTCAGATCCGGAAGCTGCAGATTCGCTTCGCCCCCGACCGGCGTAGCAGGTTCTGCAAAGGCCGCGCCCCCGCCCAGCAGGATGAGTGTCGTAATTACGCTGATGGATCTTCCCCAGCGCGACGACAGGAAAGTGCTCTTCATTCGCTCTGCCGCGGTCCCGCGTCGGATTTGGGCGGCGATTGGCCGCATCGCTAGCATGCCGCTATCGGCTGACAGGGCCTGATGCTGAAACCGCCACGCCGCAATGAGCGACACCACGCTCACCACTAAGACAAACCACTCCCATGCAATTACAGTCACGAAATCCTCCTATAGGACGGCCGAACTGAATCCTGCTGCAAGCGTTTCGCTTGATAAATCTGATGTTTCTGAAGGAACCACGAAGTGTACCACCGGGTTTCACAGGGCGAATGTGATGCATCGCACATGCACCCGGGAGGATATTCTTCGCTCTGACGTACAAGTGTCAACAGAAAAAATGCCGTCAATACAGGGGTTCCACACTTTTTCCGAACTCCCCGTGCCTCCGGAACCCGCCTGGTTGGAGCCGGTTTTCCCCTGAACCCGGCCAAGTTTCACTCCTTCCACACCGCCGCAGCAACATCGCAAGGCCCGGTAATTCGGGCTGCCACGCTGTCGGTCAACCGCCAAAGGCCCCGGAATTCCTGCAAAAAGGTGGGAACGAAATGGTCCGCACCAGCGTATCTTCGAGGGAAACGCGGCTGGAGAGAAGGATCCAAGGGGGGTCGATATGTATTGCAGTCAATGTGGACAGGCAGTCGGAGCGCAGCCTCATTGCCCGAACTGTGGTGCACCTACCGGAGTCGCCGGGGTGATGCCGCCAACCGTTCCCACATCAGCGCCGACCGGCTTCCCCCGTATGGTGCCGCTTGCGTATTCGCGCATCGCCCGCCATGTGCAGACGCTCGGCATTCTCTGGATCGTGTTCGCCGTCTATTCCGTCCTCAGCTGGCTAATGGTGCTGCCCTTTCTTCACATGGCATTCGGCGGAGGAGGTTGGATACGAGGTTCCGATGCCTGGATGATGTCGCCCTTCCATCCCGGCGGCTGGCTGCTGCACTTCATCGCCATCGTCGTGTTCGGCCGCGCCATTCTTTCGCTGGCCGTTGGCTTTGCCTTGCTGACGCGCCAGCCCTGGGGCCGCGTCTTCGCCATCGTTGTCGCTGTTCTGACCTTGATCAAGCCCATTCTGGGCACGATCCTGGCGATCTATACCCTGTGGGTGCTGCTGGAAAATTCGGCGGATCAGAACTATGGCCAGCTGTCCGCCGAGCGCCATGCGTTCCCCCAGCCGCCGCCGCCACCGCGGTATTGACGACAGGCGCGGGCCCAATGGCGCCAGAGAATCGTCGCCGGTCTATCGCCGTGCGGCCCACGCGGTAGAATCAGACGCAGCATGGATTTCCCTTTGATTCGAATGCGGCGTCTGCGCCGGTCTGAGCCGATGCGCGCCCTGGTGCGCGAAACCCGGCTGCATCCCGGTGCGCTGATTGCCCCGCTCTTTATCTGCCCCGGCGAAGGCGTTCGTCGCGCCATCTCCTCCATGCCCGGCATCTTCAATCTCTCGATCGACGAAGCCATTCAGGATGCCACCGAGGCCGCCAAGCTGGGGATTGGCGGATTTTTGCTCTTCGGCCTTCCCGCCACAAAGGATGAGCAGGCTTCCGGCGCTTGGGATCAGAACGGAATCGTCCAGCAGGCCCTGCGCGCCATGAAGCGCGAACGTGCTCTCGATTCAACCCTGCTGATTGCCGATGTCTGCCTGTGCGAATATATGTCGCACGGTCATTGCGGCATCGTTCGCGAGACCGCCAACGGAGCACATGAAATTGAAAATGATTCCAGCGTCGAGCTGATCGCCCGCACCGCCGCTTCCCTCGCTCGTGCCGGGGCGGACATCGTTGCGCCCTCCGACATGATGGATGGCCGCGTCGCTGCGATCCGCGATGCCCTGGATGTGGACGAGCTGACCGATACCCCGATCCTCTCCTACGCCTCCAAATTTGCCTCTGCGTTTTATGGCCCGTTTCGCGAAGCCGCCGATTCTGCGCCGCAATTCGGCGATCGCCGCAGCTACCAGATGGATGGAGCCAATCGCCGTGAAGCCATGCGCGAGATTGAACTGGATCTGTCTGAAGGCGCCGACATGATCCTGATGAAGCCGGCCATGCCCTATCTCGACATCATCCGCGACGCCCGCGACCGCTTCGACGTCCCCCTTGGCGCCTATCAGGTCTCCGGGGAGTACTCCATGCTGCGCGCCGCCATCGAGCGCGGCTGGCTCGACCGCGACCGCGCCATTCTGGAATCTCTAGTCTCCATCCGCCGCGCCGGCGCCGACTTCATCGTCACCTACTTCGCCCAAACCGCCGCCAAGCTGCTGTAGGATGCTCCCCCGAAATAACGGGTCATCACGCCGAGGCAAAGATTGTGTCGTCCCGACCGCAGCGGAGGGACCCGCGTTGTTATATGTCAATGATTACCAAGTCTTCGGCTCATTGGCCGAGGCGATCACGAGGAACTCCTCGGGAACAATCCTTTTGGTCAAGCTCAATCCGAGCTGGCTGCGAAGAGCATCTTGTAGCGATTGGCGATTGCCCTTGTCCCATTTGAGGTCGAAGTTGTAACGCCCGGTAAGGTTCGTCTCATCCACGATTTCAGTGCTACCCAGATCGACCCCTATTTTAGCGATCAACTGAGGAATACCCGTGGCCACCCCGGTGAAGTGTCCAGGTTGCGGCAGAAAGCCCGGAGAGAGTTTGGCGTCGGAAACCTTCATCCGGACCGCGCCTTCCGGAGCAACACGCAATACATACACTTCCGTCGGACGGGTTTCCCGCCGTGTCACCAGTTGGAAAGTCTCCCACAGGGTCTGCCGGGACAACGATTTTCGCATGTTCTGTCGACCCTGGGGTACCGCCGTGAACAGGTCGTAACGATTTTGGTCGAACCAAGCCGGAGCAATAATTCGATCGCCCCGTATATCGTTCGCATATTCGAGCAGCATACGCAGCGTTGCGCCGTAGTAGTTAAATTGGCCGCCGGAGTGCCATTGCGCTCCGGGACTAAAACCGCTAACCGACGGAATGGCGGCTGGCCGGACCAGGACCTCCAGCAAAGGTGACGGCGCTCCCGGAACCTCTCCTGCGCCGATGACGACCGCGGTGCTGCTTTCGGGGTTGACTCGAATCGCTTCGCCAGAAATGAGCCGGCCGATCAATCCCGGAGTAACTTGATTGGGATCTGTCAGGGCCCTCACGATCCCATGCGCGTCGATCAGGATTGTTTGCGGACGTCCCACAATCCCGTACTGCTTAAAGGTAACGCCGTTCGCGTCGATCCCCACCCAGCCGCGCATCGGCCTTCTTCTCAGGAATGACCGCACGACGACCGGATCCTCGTCGGTGACGGAGAGGAATATGACAGGCCCGTCTTGAAACTGCTTGACGAGTTCGTTCAGATGCGGAATCGCCGCAACGCATCCGCCGCACCACGTTGCCCAAAACTCAAGGACGACCGACTTTCCCCTGAAGGCTGCGGAGGAAAGTGGCGTGTCGACAGGGGCTTGCAAAAGCTCCGATAAATTCACCCGCGGTGCTCTCCTTCCAGCCGGAGGGAGTGTATTTTGAGCGAAGCAGCTTATGGAGAGCAAACAGACGGTGAGTAGAGATTTCAGTGCCACTCGAATTCGATCCTCATCGACGGATTCATGATAACGTGCAATTTTGCCGCGTGGATAGGATAGGAAATACCTCCGAGCAACCACCAACACCTATTTCGCAGTGTTCAAGCCCCACCGTCCAATTTCTTGGACGCACGATGGCTAGTTTTGGCTGGTACTTTTAGGAGATGTAAATGTGAGGAGGCGGCCAGTCTGAGCGGATTGTTAGTTCTTGATACCAAATTGCATTCTCGTAAACTGAGTCCTCCAGTTCCTATAATGTTCTGCAGCGGCGCCAGCCGCTGACGGAGGTTGATCCATGAGCACACTCACCCATCCCGAAACGACGTCCTCAACGCCAGCTACCGGCAAAAGCCCCGAGCAAAACGCTCTGATGTTTGAGTACAGCTCCGCCGCCGACCCGGTTTCTTCCGGCAGCGTTCCGCCGATTCCCTATGCGGAGTTCGCCGCGGACCTGTACGCTAGTGGTCCCAGCCGCATCATCCCGCTCGATCTGTCCCATGCGCTCAAGGCTGCCGCCCCCGCGAGCACGCCATCACTCGCCGCCAGCTTTCTGCGCATCCACGCCGGCGACACGCTGGAGACCTCCGCCAACTCCACCTCGGAGTTGTTTTATGTCATCCGCGGCAGCGGCGTTTCTGCTGTCGGCGATAACGAAATTCATTGGTCAGCGGGAGATTTCTTTACCTTACCCGGCAGCACCGCGCGGCATCGCGCCCACGAAACCTCCGCGCTCTACTGGGTCAACGATCAGCCGCTGCTCGATTATCTTGGCGTGCAGCGCAGTCATCCACGCTTCGCCCCCGCCCATTACACTCGCAGCGAATTGAGCAAAGCGCTGGAGCTGGCCGCCAACGACCCCCAGGCTGCCACTCGCAGCCGCGTCAGCCTGATTCTTGGCAACCCCGGCTGCATGCAAACCATGACCATGACCCACGTGCTGTGGGCCATGTATGGCTTGATCGAGCCCAACACCCGTCAACTGCCGCACCGTCATCAGTCGGTCGCGCTGGACTTGATCATCGACGCCAAGCCCGGCTGCTACACCCTGGTCGGTGCGGAATTAGGCTCCGACGGCTACATCAAGAATCCCACCCGGGTTGACTGGAAGTCCGGCGCGGCCTTTGTCACTCCGCCGGGCTACTGGCATGAGCATCGCAATGAGTCGGGCGAGCGCGCCTACCTGACCCCAATCCAGGACGCCGGCCTGCACACGTATTTGCGTACCCTCGACATTACGTTTTTCAAGGATGACGATTAGCCCGTCGGCTCGATCACCGATTTCGATTGAGCCGAAAGATTCCCAGGTTCAGCACGGTTGCAAAGCTGACCCACGCCAGGTAGGGCACCATCAGCCAGCCTGCCAGCGGATGCAGTTCCCAGAACAGCACCATGGTCGCCAGAATGGCCAGCCAAAGAATGCTGACCTCTCCCAGCGCGCCCGCAATCGCATGCCAGCGGAAAAAGATCAGACTCCATAGAAAATTCAGCCCAAGCTGAATCCCAAACCAGGCCAGCGCGTACGCACGCAGTCGTGACACCGGCTTGCGCCAGATCATCCACGCTGCGATACCCATCAAAATGTACAGCGTCGTCCACACCGGCGCGAAGATCCAGTTCGGCGGATTGAACGACGGCTTCTTCAGCCCCGCATACCAGCCGGAAATTTCCCGTCTGGTCAGCAGGCCAGAAACGACACCCACAAGAACGCAAAGCCCAACCCAGAAGACCAGGCCCGTCAGTGGCGATTGGACGCCAGAAATGTCATGCATGGAACCACCTCACTCAGGAATCAGGGCCATCGCTCGACGGACACCGCAAAAACCACCTATCCTGATATCTGCGATCATTTAGGAACCAACATGAACATAGATGCAAGACCGATTCAGGTGCAACTGCCCGACGGCAGCTCCCGCACTGTGCCCGCCGGAACCACTCCCCTGTCGATTGCGACGGATATCTCGCCCCGTCTGGCCGCAGCCGCGGTCGTCGCCCAGGTTTCTCCGCTTCAGGCTCAGTCCGCCCACCCCGCTTCCACCGCGACGGATGAGGAGAAATCCGCCAGTGAAGCTTCAATGTACGCCGCCGAAGATGTCGCCGGCGAACGCCTGGTC
>JAJYBW010000134.1 GCA_021778815.1 Acidobacteriota bacterium
AGACCACGATCGTGTTCTCTGCAAGACCGGACTTGTCCAGATAATCCAGGAGTCGGCCCATGTTGTCATCCTGGGAGCGCAGCGTGCCCAGGAAGTGCTGCATGAATTTCTGGTAGTTCCATTGTTTGCGTTGGCGTTCCGTCAGGTCTTGCGGCGGATGGAAGTCCGGCATATCCGCGATCCGCATCTTTGCTTCTTTTGCAGGAGCGGCGCGCATGGAATAGTCATCGTAGAAGGTGCCTGGCTCTGGGATGCGAACGTCATCGTACAGATGCTCATATTTGTGCGGCGGGTCAAACGGACGATGATCGTTGAAGAATTGCATCATCATGAAGAAGGGCTGCTGAAATTGCTTCATTCCTTCGATTGCAAAATCCGTCATGTTATCGGTGATGTAGCCGGGATAGCTTTCTTTATGGACGACGTTACTGCCTAGGCTGGTATTTCGCAGATATCCGTTGGGATCGTAGTAAGGGCCTCCGGCGCCCTGCTTGTATACAAAATAATCGAATCCGGTCTCGCCGGGATTCGCTGGAAGATGCCACTTCCCTACCATCCCTGTCTGATATCCATTTCGCTTGAATATTTTTGCGATTGTCTCCTGCGAGGCATCGAAGGTAGGCCTCGTCATCCCCGCCGTTGTTTCACCGGGGTTGGAGGTCATTCCATTCAGGTGGTCGTATTTTCCTGTCAGCAGCGTGGCTCGACTGGGTGCGCACAGCGCATTCGTCACAAAGCTGTTGTCAAACCGCATGCCTTCGTTGGCAATCCGGTCGATGTGCGGAGTTTGTATGAGCTGGCTTCCGTAACAACTCAACACTTTCAGCGGAATTCCCTCGCCTGTAATCCAGAGGATGTTGGGCCGGCTTGAGGAGTGATGGGCAGGAGGGCCGTTCGGGACGCGCACCGGAGATACCGGCACATGCGAATTCGTTTGAGCGGATAAGAGGCCAGGCGCAATCGCCGAACCCAACGCCGCTCCACCGAGTCTTGCCAAGGCTTCTCTGCGAGTGATCGAGTTTGGTTTGTCGCTCATCTCTGCTCCTTTGTAAGGGTACAGTTTTCAGGTGCGGCGCAATCGCTCTTGTCGTCAAAATGCTCCGCGCAAGTTTGGACGCAGTGTCAGCGATCCATCTTCATTCAGCTTTTGCAGGCAGGCCCACTGTACAGGATAGCGAACACCTTTGACTTCAATTTCGGCAGATAGCCTCAACCCTTTCCAATCGACTCCATTGGGAAGCACGAATTGCGCTTGCCGAATCTTTCCCGGCAATGGATATCCGGGATCCAGGCTGCCGCCAACCTTGACCTTGCCGTCGTCGCTGGCGACCGTCACTCGCAGCGCTCCTGGAACGCCGGCAATTCCATCATTGGCAAACCCGACGATTAAACCTTGGTGATCGCCGTCTGTGTATTGCCAGATGAAAGAAGGCCGGACCTGATATCCGATCACACGATTGATGTGGTCGATGGCAGTCGGAGAGTGATGATAGTAGTCCAATATATTTTCTGCGCTGATGTTGTGGAAATTCCACAGCGACCAATAGTTTGCGCCCACGTCGATAACGTGCTCGATGGAACTGTCACTATAAGAGATTGGCTCCTGGGTCGGCGGAATTTTCTTCAAATTCCCCGGCAACGCAATTTCTACAACGGCACCGACCCATGGAGGCCGATTGCTGATGCTTTCAATCTGCTCGTTCTCAATAAAGATTGTGTCGGTCCGCAGCCAGTTGGCGCTTCGTATGGTCCGATCGACAAGTTCGGAATTTCCCACGCGGCTAAAATCCGGTTGCGTATTGGTTGCGAGCGGAGTCTTAGTCCAGCAGCCGAGTTGTACATCCAACATATGAAGCCAGGTGCGTTCCGCCGTTGCATAATCCGGAAACGGATTGTTCGTATAGGGCCACGTGTGCCCCTCCCCCCAGAACCCATACATAAAGGTGTCCATAAATTCGATTTGCGAATTGCCGTTCAGCTCAGCAGCCAGCAGCTCATTCAGTTCACGATAGGCAGACTGAAAATTGGGGTCGTCATAGCGAGGTTGCATATGCGCTTTTCGATAGCGAACCTCATTGGCATCCCCCCGCCACTGTCCGTCCAACTTCACCATGGGAACTTTGTCGACGAGAAAATCCGGCAACACCGGGCCCACAATGTCCGGGTCACTCATCATCACGCGAAAGCCGATGCGTTTTTTGTACTTCGCCGCCATCGCGAACGTAATCTTCCAATAATCCGCAAACTCCAACCGCCCAGGTTGTTGCTGGACGTCCCGCCAAGGAACGCGAATGTAAAGCTTCTGTCCTAAAGGCAGGCTCGCAAGCGCCTCAATGGCCTGCTCAAGATTGTTGGACTTGATTTCATCCCGGCCCAGATCGCCGGAGATATAGGTCATGAGACCCTTACCGAAGTTGGGAACAATCTCGCTGGATCGCGTGGTTGCCATCACAACGTCGTCAGTCGGAATCATGGCCTCTGGGGCGTACTGAGGAAACGGACCCTGGTTGAGCCGGTCAGTGATGGCGGGCCCGGAGCCAAAGTCGTATTTCCCCCAGTTGTGAGCGGGAACAAATGCACTTGCAGATCGGCTGGCTGCTCCTCCCGCAATCCCTGCGATCGCTGCCGATTTTAGAAATGTTCTTCGATTCACGGGACGCCTCACTTTCTTCATTTCGCTGCGCCCCACTATACAGATCGGAAGGAATAGAAACAAGTCGGAGCTATTGCATGGAGAGCTTTGCGTCTCTTCGGCGGTGATTCCGGCAAGGGCCGCGCGGTGCATCGCTCAGTATTCCGCACATAAACCGACTCTTCAGGTGAATCCGACGTGTCTCGGCGGGCGAAATACAGCCTCGCTAAGAACACCCTTGACAAGCAGCCGATTGAAAGCTAAAAGAATTGAGTCCGTAATAAAACGAAATTGTATCCACCCGCCGCTGGAAGGCGCAAATAGGAGAAACCCTTGAACCGTCGAAGCACTTATCTGGTGATGCTGATTTTCTCGCTGTCTGTGAGCATGAGCGTATATGCCGCAAATGCGCCTGGTTCTGCCCTATATGTGTCGACCCACGGAAGCGATTCCAATCCGGGCACTAAAGATAAGCCGCTCCTGACGGTGCAACGAGCGGCCGACGTGGCCAAGCCAGGAGACACCATCCACATTCGCGGTGGAAAATATTGCGAGCGGGTCGTCGTCACATCCTCCGGCAATGCGACCCAGGGGTACATAACATTTCGCAGCGAACCTGGAGAAACGGCGGTTTTGGATGGGAGTTGTCTGACTCCCGAGGTTGGCGACAGTCCCATGGTTGCACTGCGCAACGCGAACTACGTGAAAATTGAGCATCTAGAAATCGGCAACTATCGTACCGCCGATCCCACTCGCGTTCCCGCGGGCATTCGTGTGTATGGCCACGGTTCCCACATTGAGATAAGGGACAACAATGTCCACAATATTGAGCAGACCTATCAAGGGCGCGAGGGTCCAGGACGCGGAGCCAATGGATTCGGCATTGCCGTGTATGGCACCGACGCCGCAACTCCAATCAGCGATTTGATCGTCGACAGAAACGAAGTGCACAACCTGCAGACGGGATCCAGCGAATCCCTGGTGTTGAACGGCAACGTGACGAAGTTTAGAGTGACGCGGAATCGAGTTCACAACAATAACAACATCGGCATCGACATTATCGGATTTGAGCACACCGCTTCAGATCCCAGCGTAGATCGGGCGCGCGATGGAGTCGTCGCCGACAATCATGTGTACGACATCACCTCCCGCGGCAACCCAGCCTATGGGAACGATGCCAACTCCGACGGCATTTATGTCGATGGCGGAACGCGCGTGGTAATTGAGCGCAACATTGTGAACAACGTAGATTTCGGAATCGAATTGGCCAGCGAACATTTCCATCGCAATACCAGTCACATTATCGCGCGCAACAACTTGATTTATTCCTGCCACACCGCCGGAATCTCCCTTGGCGGCTACGATGAAAAACGTGGAAACACGCACGACACCATCATCGTGAATAACACGCTATATAAGAACGACGCATGGCATACCGGCACCGGTGAGGTTCAGATGCAGTTCTATCTGCGCAATAACATTTTCAAGAACAACATCGTTTATATCGGAGATTCGAATCAAGCACTGAGAAGCCGATCTGGTCGCATGGATCCCAATACACCGACAGTAACGTTTGATCATAATGTGTATTACTCCCCGGCAGGCGCGAACGCGGTGAAGTGGTCGCTGGACGGAAAAGACTACGCGAGCTTTCAAGAGTATGTGAAGGCCACGGGAGAAGACCGCGATTCCAAATTTGCGGACCCGAACTTTGTCAACCCCACCGCACACAACTTCCACTTGAAAAAGGATTCTCCGGCCATCGGCAGCGGAGTCAACCTGGGTAAGGATATCGTGGGTAGCGAGGATCTGGAGGGCAACCCGAGATGCACAAATAGCAAGATCGATGTAGGGTGTTACGAAATGCGCTAGTCATTACGACCCTGAGTGCATGCGAGCCGTGGAGTCTCGCATGCATGATGCCCATCGCTTCGTCGCCACAGGTTCGAAAACAATTATGCTTTCGCTAATTCTGCTTCAATGGCTTTGACCAGTGCAGGATCATCCGGTGCGGTATTCGGCGCAAACCGCGCGACGACTTTGCCGTTACGGTCGACCACGAACTTTTCGAAATTCCAAAGAAGTTCTGGCTCCGGATTCGGCTCGATTCCATATTTCTTCAAGTCTTCCTCGAACGGCACGTCGGAGGTGCTGATCGCCTTGGGCTGCGCCGCGATCATCTTTTTGTACAGCGGATGTTTTCCTTCGCCCACCACAGTGATCTTTTCGAACATGGGAAAATCGACGCCGTAGTTGGTAGTGCAAAAGCTCTGAATGTCGGCGTTGGAACCCGGTTCCTGACTCTTGAAATCGTTGGCGGGAAAGCCGGCGACGACCAGGCCTTGATCGCGATAGGCTCGATACAGCTTCTCGAGGCCTTCATATTGCGGGGTCAGTCCGCACTTGGATGCGACGTTGACGACAAGAAGGACTTTTCCGGCGTACTCGCCAAGCGTAGTGGCTTCGCCGGTAATGCGGCGCACAGGGATTTCCTGGACAGGTGTATTCATGATGACTTCAAGTTTATAGCAGTCATAGAATGGCGGCGGCCTCCCAGCATGCACCCAGGTGATTGCGATCACCGATCCGTGCAAAAAGAAGGTAAGGGCGACCTGGGACGATCGGATTATTTCGCTGGTTGAGGGCCAACGCTCGCTGGTATCTCCGCTGCCTTTGCGCTGCGAAATAATCCATATCGTTTCAGCATCACAAACCACAGCACGACGCCGCCGATGAAGAGCACTAGAAATAATGGAAGCACAGACCATTGGGTCTGAACGACGAATCTCTCCGGATGATAGTAGGGCTTCAGATAAGCATCTCGAAGGATATCTCGCATGACGCACATGGTAAGGATCACGAGGGCGATGAGACCTGGGACATAATACGCGGCGACGCGAATGTTCTCTTTCCTCAAAGCGTCAGACATCATAAATATGGCTCCGCTCGCGCTGAAAACTGCCACGAGCAGAAGCGCTGTCGCAAATGGACTAGCTCCAGTAAACAGCATGATCATTTCTCGCGGAAGGCTGACCAGGAACCAGACTCCAACCAGAAGTTGCGCCATGGTGGCATACATGAAAGCTTTTCCACCAAACTGCAACAACTGACGGCCATATTCGTGATCCCGCTTCCAATTTGCCAGAGCTACGAAAACGAGAAGAAGTCCTCCCACCGCCACGGCGGCGGTGAAAAAGTGCAGGAAGCGGGGGATCAACGTCGGCTCCGACAGGTTGAGATGCCATCCCGAAGGATTAGCAAAGTATTTGGCTCCCCAGCGCGACGGTACCTGGCTGAGGGTGAGATTGTTGCTGTACACAAAGCCGATTACGCAGACGAGTATTACGCTGAAGAGCATCACCCATCCGGCCCTTCCGGGATGTTTCCGGCTGTGAAATGAAACGTAATAGAAGCCATAATAGGCAACGGTCAGTAACACCAGGACCAGGAACCACGGCCACGCCATAAGGATGGACGAGGTGTAGAAAAATTGTCCGTACAGGACCTGCACAAACAAGAGCGGAGCGATTCCGAGGGTGATGGTCGCGGGAAGAAAAATGGGCAGCTTTTTCGCGATCTCAAAGAAGACGCGATTTCCGTCCTCACGCTTTCTTGAACGCCACTTTGATGCGAGCGCGAGGACTGCCCCGCCAAGCATGAAATTCATCGCCAATATGTGTAGAAAGAAGGTCACGATCAGTAGGAGTTTGAAGACCCAATAGGGCGCGGGCAGCGGAGTGGGATCGAACACCGGAATCAGGTTAGGCTGCATCATGGTCAATTCCCTCCTTGCTTCGCGGTGCCAGTCTTCTCTGCGCTACGCTGGGAGTTTACCCACTGCACCAACGCTCTACGCTCCTGGTCAGTGAGCTTCAGGTTCGGCATCAGGGGAAACAGTCCGGGCAAATCCTTCAGAGCTTCGCGCTCCGCATTGGGATCGTGCGGCAGACCGTTGATCAGCAAGGCGCGGGTGACCCCGACATGACACATTGCACAGTTCTGCTGGAAAACGATTCTGCCATCTGTTACCGGGGGCCGGTCAGGAGAAACCGGCTCAATGGAGCTGAGGAAGGCAGCCAGCGCAGCCCGCTCAGGATCTGTGCCTGCGAACGGTGGCATCACGCCGTTATGCATAAATTGAAGATCGCCAATCATTGCCTGAATCTTGTTCTGATCCCACTGTCGCAGCGCAATGTAATATTTGAGGCCTCGATAGGAGTTGACTGTGTGGCAGCTTTGGCACTCCACGCGGAAGATTTCGGCCCCAATCGCGATTTGATTGCTGGGTGTAAGTTCGCGGTGGTTGATCCATTTCGCAGATTTCAGTACGCCTGCCGCATTCACCTCGTCGATGCTGAATCCGCCATCGCCGGGTATCTGCGTCACGTACAAAGAATTTGCGTAGAGATAATTTCCGATGACGAACGGCTTGCGAATCGCTTCGCGGACGAACTCGAACGAGCCCATGGCACCCAGCGCCACCAGGGCGACAAGCAGGCTAAAAGTAAGATGCATTCGGGCAGGCCGGACCAGTGTGAGAAGGGTCAACACCAGCATTACGGCCAGCAATACAACGGCAAATGTCGCGAAAAATGTGCCGGTGGGCATGGGGCCGTGAACACTGGCCCAGGTTTCTGCGGGAATCTGGTGGATATACCACCATCCCAATCCGGGTAAAACGGCCAGGGAGGGCACAATCCAGAGGGCGCTCCAGCGAACGATCCGAGCCTTCAGCGCAGCGTCCTTCTGCACGCTGGCGGTGATCAACGCGTAGACCCCCGCGAGCGCCAGAGCGATGGCGAAGCGAAATAACAGAGATGGGAAGTAGGTCGGATTAAAGAACCCGCTCCAGAACTGATGGTTTTGCACCCAGGTTCCAGACGTCAGCATAAAAGAAAGAATGCCGTTGATGATAACCATGCTGGCAAACGCAGCGATGAAATAAATCCATCCGTACCATTCGTGAAGTGCAGGCGCCAGCTTCTCCCAGCCGTACAGGTAGAGCAGCGCGGCTGTAATTTCCACGAAGAAAAATATCCACTCAATGGCCCAGCCCCAGACGTAGGCGTGAATCAGGTTGCTTGTGGCCATGGGACTGATCAGGCCAATGGTGAACCAGATGCCGACACCGCTGACTACGCCGAACACAACCGTCACCAGCACGAAAAATTTGGTATGCGACTTCAGCCAGTCAAGCAGCGCCGAATCCTGATTGCGCCTGGCTTTGCGCTCGGTCAGCACCAGAAAGAGGCCGCCTCCCACAGCGAAGTGCGAAACAAATACGTGAAGGATTGCGACTACTGCAATCAACAGCCCTGCACCAAATGCAACATTCCAAACCGGATAATTCATGCGGCTTCTCCTGTTCCGGCGCTGGAGCCGATCGGAAGCACAACGGCAATTACGCCGCAGGTGGCTTCGAGTTCCGAACCCTCCATTGATCCTCTCTTCGAAGAGCGATTGCGGTGACAGAAATCACAACAGTTGGTGATCCAGCTTCACTTTCGGTTGCTCAGCTAGTGCGGCAAGCGCGCCGCCTCAATCTTTGGCTGGACGCGGCGGCTAGAAGCCAGGCCGCCCCCCTCTGCATAGGTAGCGACACTACTGAGTCGGCTGATTCTCCAGATTTATGCGTCAAAGTTGCTCTCCCGCTGACCCTGAAGTACAGTTCATGTCGTAAGCACAATCCACTATGCGACGAACCTTTCATTTTTTACTGCTGCTCACTTCCCTGTGCCTGCTGACGACGGTTGTAGGCATTGCCCAGACAACCGCGTCTATGACTCACACCAATGCGTCGACCGATCAGCCAGTCACTTCCCAGGACCAGCCGACACGTTGGAGCGAAGCCCAGGCGAATGCCTGGTACGCCAAGCAGCCTTGGCCCGTCGGCGCGGACTACATTCCGCGGGACGCGATCAATCAGCTGGAAATGTGGCAGGCGGTGACATTTAATCCGC
>JAJYBW010000135.1 GCA_021778815.1 Acidobacteriota bacterium
AAATAACAACAAAGGATGAGGTGGACGTGCGAGTTTTAACAGGACGGAATGTTATTCAAACCGCGGTTTCCGCGGCGAGAGTTCCTTGGTATACCAGCATCGTCTTGCTGTCGTTTCTGTTGGTGCCAGGGTTTTGTGGAAGGTCTGCCGCCGAGAAAATCTCTGCCCATGAACTGGTCCAGCAGGTTGTGTATAACGAATTGCAGGCCAACCAAAACGACCATACCCACTGGATGTATCGCGATTCCGACACCATGCCCGCGAAGAGCACGGTGAAATTGGTGGTCGAAACGCCGAACGGCACCGTCTCCAAGCTGATTCTATTGAACGGCCGTCCGCTAACGCCGCAGCAGCGGGCCCAGGACGACAGTCGCATGGAGAGTATCCTGACCGATCCGTCCGTAGTGGCAAGACAGCGCAGGAACAGTGCCCACGATGATCAGCAATCCGTTTCCCTGATGAAAATGTTGCCGAATGCCTTTATTTGGACTTACGCGGGAGAATCCAACGGCGAAATTACTCTGAACTTCAAGCCTAGTCCAGCCTTCCAGCCCCCTACCTACGCCTCGCGCGTCTTCGCCGCTATGGCGGGTCATGCGATCGTGGATGCAGCGCAAAAACGAGTGATCGTACTGAGTGGAAAGCTGATTCAGACGGTGGAATTTGGCTGGGGACTCTTTGGAAAAATGGATAAGGGAGGTACCTTCCGCATCGTTCGCTCGCAGGTAGCTCCAGGTATCTGGGAGATCACAGAAACTCACGTTCACATCCAAGGCCACATGTTCATCTTCAAAAGCATTAACGAGCAGGAAGACGAAATCACCAGCAACTATAAAAAATCTCCCCCTTCGATAACACTCAGCGAGGCCATTGAAAAGTTGAAGAATGGCGACATTGCAAAGGAGTTGGGAGTACAGGAGGAAGAATGATGACTGTGCATCATTCGGCTATCGCGAAGGCGCATGATGCTTGTCTGGGGATGAGCTTTGCACATCTGGTGCGAGAAATAAACATAGCCTGGCGCGTTGCCTGTGGAGACTGCGGAGATTGAGGCAGTCAAATCTGCTTCCAACCCGGGTTGTGCATCCCTTTTACCCGTTTTGCTTTTTCTTGATGTCCAGTTTTAGAAAACAGGACATAGCCTGGACCCAAGGTTTCATTGGCGGCGGCCTTGTTATCCTGATTTCCACTGCCATCTGCTACTACTACTGTCTTAATATTTCTTTTTAATTTTCCCCGGTAGTACTTAAAACAGCTTCCCCGCAGCCACCACCCAAAAGCGGAAACCAGTGCCCTCCTGGCGGATGCTACGACGGCCTATTTTCATCGTCTGTACCCTATTTTCCGCAGCGGATTTCCGCGCCGGACAGGAGGTTTGTTCTCTACAATTAAGTCAACGTCAATAGTGGGTTCGCAGCGGGATGCTCCCGTGGTATATAAGGTTGAAAAGAGAGACGTTCCGAATGCCAAGTCTGGAAGTCCAGCCGGAGAAGCCAGTGGTCGAGAGTACTGCGATGGAAATCAGCGTAAATCGGCAGCTGTTGCTGCGCGAGTTAACAGCCACTCAAGGCGTCGTCGAACGCAAGACGACGATTCCGATCCTATCGAACTTCTTGCTGGAAGCGGACCAGGATCGACTGACAATCACAGCCACCGACCTGGATCAAAGCATTCGCACTTCCTGCGTCGCCAAGGTCAAGAAGCCAGGTTCCTGCACCATTCCTGCGCGCAAATTGTTTGACTACATCAAGCTTCTGCCGGATGGCGAAATCAGCATCAAGCTGATGGAAAATCATTGGGTGCAGATTCGTCTCGGCCGCTCCAACACGAAAATGGTGGGCATGGCGCGGGCGAATTTTCCGCAGGTGCTGCCATTTCCTACCGCCGGCGCAATTCGTCTGCCGGCATCCGTGTTGCGCAATATGATCGGCAAAACCATCTTCTCGGTTGCCAATGAAGAGTCGCGGTATACGCTGAACGGCGCATTATTGCTGGTGAAAGCCGGAAGCTTGACCATGGTGGCTACTGACGGTCATCGTCTCGCGCACATCGAAAAGACGAACGAAAATCTTGCCGTCAGCGGAGAGAAGAAACTTTTAATTCCCCGCAAGGCGTTGTCCGAACTGCAGTCGCTGCTGGCAAACACGGAAGAAGAATTCATCGATTTTTCCGACGATGAACAGACGCTCTATTTCCAGGTTGGCAATCGCGTTCTCACTTCACGCAAACTGACCGGCCAGTTCCCGAATTACGAGGCTGTGCTGCCGCGCGACAACAATCGTTTTGTCATTGTTCGCACAGCCGACCTGCTGGCTTCGATCCAGCGCGTTGCGCAGTTTGCGGATGAGCGATCGGGTGCAGTCAAAGTGCGGCTGGAACAGAACGAGATGAAGATTTCTTCCTCGTCCACCGAGGCCGGCGAATCCGAAGACACAATTGAGACGCCGTACAACATGGATCCGCTCGTGATCGGGTTCAACTCCACCTACATGGTCGATTTCCTGAAGGCTGTGGGTGACGTCAGCGAAGTCCGTCTGGAGTTCAAAGACGCCCAGACCGCGGGCCAGGTTCGTCCAGAAGATGCCAAGGACGATTTCCGCTATCGCTACATCATCATGCCGATGCGCATCTGAATTTTTGTCTCAGACCTGGACTAAAAAAAGAAGCATCCGATGGCTGTTGGCCAATGGATGCTTCTTTCAGTTTGAGCGCGACTCGAAGCTTGCCGAGACAAAGATTCTCGACTTGCAACCTACGTGCCGCTGGCGCAGTCTGTCAGCGCCTTTACGACTTTGCGCAATAGCGCAGCGGGCCTGCATTGCGCAAGGCTCACTTTGTTTCTTCAAGCAATTGCCGGTTCTAGCGCGGTCGCGACAATCTCGATCGCAATCTGCGGCGGTTGCAGCATGGTCTGGTGAATCAGGCAGCGATGCACGGAGCGTTCCATGGCAACGGTCTGATCGGCAGTCAGACTCACCGGGCTTTGCACCTTGATGACGAAGTTGCCCATTCGCGCAGGGTCGCGCAATTTTTCAGCCGCCACCGAAACTTCCAGCCCGTGATCGGCCAGCTTGCGGCTGGAGAGAAACTGCGCTGCATAAAAAGCAGCGCATGAACCCAGCGATGCCAGAAAAATCTCGGGCGGCGTCATCGCAGCATCGTCCCCGCCATTCTCAACCGGTTGGTCGCTTTCGATGATGTGCTGTCTTGCCTGGATTTGAAATCTTGTTTTTCCAACATGAGTAATCTTAACGTCCATCGTGTTCTCCTCAGTGTTGCTCTGTCGCTTTACCGTATCCCTTTGCCGGGTTCAGGCAGTCCCAGCTTGCGAAAGATCGTCATTGCCGGACACCAGTTGGTGAACGCCGACTGCAGCAAATTCAGCCCGACAAACGCCGTCAGCCAAATCCAATTCGGCGAAACCCATCGTGCCAGCGCTAATGAAACCAGCACCACTACGCCTGCCATCAAACGAACCGCGCGATCAACTGTCAAGACAAACCTCCTCTTGTTCCGTGTTGAGTGATGAAATTCGTGCCTGCTCCTTGCGGGCATTCAGCATGTAATACAACACCGGTACCGCGGGCCAGGATAGAAACGTTGAAGCCACTCCGCCGGCGATCAGAGACAATCCCAGACCTTGAAAGATCGGGTCGGTCAGAATCACGCTCGCTCCCACTACCACGCCTGCCGCCGTCAGCAATACCGGGCGCAAGCGCACCGCGCCAGCATCGATCACCGCTTCCGCCAGTGGCATACCCTCGCGCCGTCGCAGCTCGATAAAGTCCACCACCAGAATTGAATTGCGCACAATAATTCCCGCTCCCGCAATGAATCCAATCATGGACGTCGCAGTAAAAAAATCACCCAGCAGCGCATGCGCAGGAAGAATACCGACTAGCGTCAATGGAATCGGCGCCATGATCGCCAGAGGCACCGTAAAGGATTTGAACCATCCCACCACCAGCACGTAGATCAGAATCAGTACCGCGGCGAACGCCAATCCCAGATCGCGGAAGACTTCAATCGTGATCTGCCACTCGCCGTCCCACTTCATTGAGTAGTGGTCCGTCGACTCCGGCTGGACAGAGTTGTAGCGAACCAGCTTGTATCCATCGGGCAACGTCAGTTTGTCGAGCGCTTGGTTCATTTTCATGATTGCGTAGACCGGGCTTTCTTCTGCGCCGGCTACATCGCCGGTCACATAGACCACGCGCTTCAGATTCTTGTGATAAATATCCGGCTTCAACGTGGTGTGGTCCACATCCACCAGTTCGCGCAACGAAACCATACTGCCGTCCGCGCCGCGCAACTTGATATTCTGCAGCGCCTCTAGCGACGAGCGATCTGGCCGATCCAGTTCCACCATCGTTGGCACTGCCTCGCGCGCATCCTGCGAGTGCAGCAGCCCCGCCTGCGTCCCCGACGCGGCCAGTTGAATCGTTTGCGCCACCTGGGCCACCGCGATTCCATGCAGCGCCGCTTTGGTTTCGTCGACACGCAACACCAGTTGCTGCTGCGGGTCCTGCATGTACCAGTCGGTGTCGACCACGCCCTTGGTCTGCTGGAAGACTTGCTTCACCTGCCGCGCAACTTCCAACTGCCCCTGCGGGCTCGGTCCATAAATTTCGGCGACCAGCGTCTGCAGCACGGGCGGTCCCGGCGGAACCTCCGACACTTGAATCCGCGCGCCGAAGCGCTGCGCAATCTGGTCCAATCCTGGTCGCATCCGTTTCGCGATCTCGTGGCTTTGCGCGCTGCGCACATCGGCAGGCAACAGATTCACCTGGATGTCCGCCTGGTTCGGCTGGCTGCGCAGGTAGTAATGTCGCACCAGCCCATTAAAGTTGTACGGGCCTGACGTTCCAGAATAGATCTGATAATTTGTCACATCGTTCTGCTGGCTCAGGTAGGCGCCCATCGCCTGCGCCACGCGCGTGGTCTGCTCCAGCGGAGTGCCGTCTGGCATATTGATCATCACCTGGAACTCGCTCTTATTGTCGAAGGGCAGCATCTTCACCAGCACCATCTTCATCGGCACCAGCGCGCAAGCTGCCAGCAGCAACAGCACGACGACCCCCAGAAACAGATAGCGCGTTCGCGGTTTGTACAGCAGCGGATGCATCACCCGGCGGTAGAATCGCGTCAGCCAGCCTTCCTTTTCCGGCTCCAAAGTACGCGCGCCTTCTAAATGTTTGCGTCCCAGCAGGCGCATCGCCGCCCATGGTGACACCACGAACGCGACAATCAAAGAAAACATCATGGCCGTTGACGCGCCCACCGGAATCGGCCGCATGTATGGCCCCATCAGACCGCGCACCAGCGCCATGGGTAGAATCGCCGCGATCACGGTGAACGTCGCCAGAATGGTGGGGTTTCCCACCTCGGCCACAGCCTCCACCGCAACTTCACTCAGTGGACGCCGGCAGTTTTTCGGTAGACGAAAATGGCGGACCATGTTTTCGACCACAACAATGGCGTCGTCCACCAGGATGCCGATGCTGAAGATTAGCGCGAACAGCGTCACCCGGTTCAGCGTGTAGCCCAGCAGGTAGAAGACCACCATCGTCAGCGCCAGCGTGACTGGAATCGCCAGCAGCACCACGCCCGATTCACGCCAGCCTAGAAACAGCGCAATCAAAAAAGTCACGGAAAGCGTCGCGAGTAAAAGATGCTTCAGCAGCTCATCGGACTTGGCTTTGGCCGTCGCGCCGTAATTTCGCGTGGTCGTAATTGTCACATCGGCGGGCAGCGTCACGCCGCGCATCTCTGCCACTCGCTGCAACACGGCGCGTGAAATGTCGGTGGCGTTAGTGCCCTTACGTTTCGCAATCGTAATCGTCACCGCGGGATATTCCTGTGCAGGACCGCCGCGCGCACTGGTGCCGGTGGTCCCGAACAACACGTAATCATGCGGCTCTGCCGGCCCGTCGACAATCTTGTCCGCCACATCCCGCAGGTATATCGGTCGTCCATTGGCAACCCCGACCACAACCCCCGCAAGGTCGTTGGTGTCTTTGAAGAGGTTCCCGGCGTCTACAAGAATTTCCTGGTTGCCTTCGGCAAACTCGCCTGCCTGCGTGCGCGCATTTGCCGCCTTCAGCCGCTCGACAACCGTGTCCGGCGAAATGTTGAAGGCCGACAACTTCGCTGTACTCAACACCACTCGCATGGCGCGTGGTTGTCCACCAATCAGCTTGGTTTCTGAAACGTCGGGCACCTGCCGGATGGTGTGCTGCACCTCTTCGGCCATCTGCCGCAGTTGATAGCCGTTGTAATTCGCTCCCCACAACGTCACTGCCAGAATCGGCACATCGTCGATCGAATGCACCTTGACCAGCGATGGCGAAGCGCCGACTGGCGTTCGGTCGGCATTCGAATATAGCTTGCTGTACACCTTGACCAGTGCATCCTGTTCCGGCGTGCCAACCATGAAGCGCACAATCACGAGGCTCTGTCCTGGGCTCGAGATCGAGTACACATATTCCACTCCGGGAATCTCGTGCATGAGGTTCTCGATCGGATTGGTGACTCGCTGCTCCACTTCCGCCGGCGATGCGCCCGGCATGGCCGTCATTACGTCCAGCATCGGCACCTGGATCTGCGGATCTTCTTCGCGCGGAATTGCCAGCACCGCGAACAAACCCACCACCAGAGAGGCCACAATAAACAGCGGCGTCAGTTTCGAATTCAGAAACATGCTCGCCAGCAGGCCTGCGATTCCATTCGGTTTGGCCGGGTTCTCCGGAGGAATTTCGATGGGGGAGGGCTTCATGGCTGGGCCTCAATGCGCTTGCCGGCAATGTCGCGATCACCCGGGTGGTTCACCAGCGTCTCTCCCGCGGCTATGCCGGAGAGTATCTCGACTTCGTCCCCGTGCCGGTTTCCCAGAGTCACATAGCGAAGCTGCGCCACTCCCTCTGCATCCAGAGCATAGACGCAAGGCAGCGATCCGCGCATCACCACGGCGGACTGCGGCGCCAGAATCACCGACCGCACCGCGCCGGGGAAATTCGCCGTGGCATATATACCGGCGCGCAGCTGTTTGGAGGCGGGAAGATCCAGCTTCACCAGAAAGCTGCGGCTCGATGGATCCGCCGCGGGAACGATCTGCGCCACAGTTGCCGTAGTATCGGCCGCGCCGATTCCATCAATGCTCACCGGCAGCTTCATTCCCATCCGGACCGAGCCGATCAGGGATTCATCGACAGACGTATAGAGTTGCAGCGGGCCGTCGCGATCAATCTGCAGCAAGGGAGTTCCTGGTGTCGCCAGCGTACCCGGATCAGCCGTGCGTGCGGTCACGATTCCAGTAAATGGCGCGTGCAGCTGCATGTATCCAAGCTGTGTTCGTGCGCCTGCGACCGCGGCGTTCGCCTCGCTGCTCTGCGCCTGCAATGCCTGCAACTGGAGCGACGCCGCCTGCGAGCGCTGCTGTACCTCGTCAAACTCCTGAGGGCTTACACTCTTTTGGTTTTTCAATTCCTGGTAGCGGGCCAGAGTTCCCGAAGCCAGCGTCGCGCCGGCCTGCGCCGCCATCTGCTGTTTCTCCACCGCCATCTGCGCAGCCGTGGCTCGATTGAGATCGGAACGCATCGCTGAGTCATCCAGCGCGATCAGCAGCTGTCCTGCGCGCACCCGGTCGCCAGCCTGCACCAGCACCTGCCGGATTGTCCCAGGCATCTGTGCGGAGATCATCGCCGTTTCTTTCGCATGCACTGTGCCGCTGGTGCGAATCGACTGCGGCATCTGTTGTGCCTTGGTTTTCACCAACTGTGCCTGTGCCGTCGGAGGTGCTGCCTGTACCGCTTGGTTCTCGTGAGAGCATCCCAGCAGCAGCACGGGAGTCAAAAGAAGTAGAGAGGATCGAGATGGCTTCATTGCAGGGTCTCCGCTGAATCGGGGGTAAGGCTACCGGTCGAATACATCAGGGCTGCATACGCCACTGCGTTTCCATACACGGCGCGCCAATAATCGTTCTGGCTCCGGCGTTGCGCATCTTCAGCGCGCAGCAGATCGGTCATCGTCGCCAGTCCCGCCTTGTAGCGGTTGCGCACAATTCGCAGGCTCTCTGTGGACTGCTGCATCGCTGCCTGCGCAGTCGCCACAAGGCGCTCGGCCGTGTGGTGCTCGGTCCAGGCGCGGCTCACGGCCAGACGAATCTGCTGCTCGCCCGCGCGCTCCTGCGCTTCCGCTTTTTGCTGCGCGGCACGCTGCTGCGCAAGCTGGGCGCGCTTCGCCATCGGGAAAATGTCTAGATTCAGTTGCACTCCGGCAACCCAGTTATTGCCGCCGCCACCCGTAAAGTTCGGATTGTCTATTTCCCAGTTGCCATAACCGCTCACGGTCGGCGCCAGGCCATCTCTCGCTGCTTTAGCCGCCGCTCCTTGTGCCAAGGTTTGCTGTCTCAGGGCCTTCAGGTCCGGCTTGGCCTTCAGTGCGCTCGCAATGTCGTCTGCCAGCACGCCGTCAGGAAAACTGCGCGCATTGATCGGCTGCAGCGCCACCCTGGGAGAGCTGCTGTCCGCGCCCATCGCTGCTTCCAGTTGCGCCCACGCCACATCGGCATCGCCTTCGGCGGCAATCCGCGC
>JAJYBW010000136.1 GCA_021778815.1 Acidobacteriota bacterium
AGGGTGCGTGCGACCGAGTTGCTGCTGCACGAGAAGCCGGTGCAGATTGTTCCCACACAAGAAAGGCCTCGCGCCGGCAACGTCAATTTCTTCCCGACGCTGGTCGACAGCAGTCCCCGCACGTAGGTCCTACGAGGTATCGTCGCTCAGACTAGAGTGCCTCGGCGGGACTCTTCGGCTTGCCAGACTGCAACGCGCGTACGATTACGATCTCCAATGCACCCTTTTGTTTTTCGTACTCATCTGGCGCGATTCGGCCTTCCAGTCGCTCAGTCTCGAGCGCAAAGAGTTCTTCTTTCAACGCCTCCATCAATCGCGAACGATGGGACTCTGCGCTGGTTGCGCGGACTGCGGTAGCGGACACAGGAGGCTTATAGCCCTCCGTGGGTTTCGTCGCCGATGGAACGTTTGCAAGCGGAACGGCAGGACCGCCGGCACTCGCCGCGACAGGCTGATTCTGCTTCATCAGAAAAGCAGCGCCCACCGCCAGCAACACCGCCGCTAGCGACAAAATCCACCACTTATACTTGTGCAGAGGATCCGGTGTGTCGATCGGAACACCTAGCCCGATCCCGGGCCGCGTATTGTTCGCGGCTGAGGATTGTGCTGTCGCCTCCGGCCCCATGGCGCCCTGATCTGCACCCGCTGCCGGCGCGCCATTCCCATTGTCTTGACTCGCAGTGTTTTCCTGGGGAAGCAATCCTGTACCAGAGACGGTAAACGCGAGCTTCGATTGTGGCGTGACATTTCTCGCAAGATAAGTCTGCACCTTTACGTCTTCATCGATCGGCTGGAACGCGCCTGCCGGCGTGCCTGCAAACTGCACGCTCTTCGGCAGAATAATGGCGAGATTGTCGACCGGCGCTGACACGCGCGGATGGAACTGAAAGCTGCCTGTATACGGGATCTGGTAGCTGACCTGAAAGCGTGTCTCTCCAGGACGCAGCGGATACACGAAAGCGTAGTCGCCCGGTGTGCCTAGCGGCGTCGGTGGAGTTTGCACTGGCATGCTGCCCGGCCCCTGCGCAGCGGCAGCAACCACCTGGGCATTTTTCGGCAAATAGATTTCATACGCTCGCGGTCCGAACTGGGTCCGCGGAGGGGACGAAGCGTTCTTCACAAAGAAATTCTCAATCACGCTCAAGCCATTGGGACTGGCTTCGATCCGAGCTACGTCAGCTTCTGTGGAAACCCCTTCCACCTTTTCGGCGGCATCATAGACATCCACATTCACGGTAGCGGTACCCGCAGGTACGGGGCGAAAGTAGGTCGCCTTGTCATGAATCACGCGCAACAGATGCATCGGCGCGCCATCCGTAGCGTCCAACGAGAAACGCCCCTGGGCGTCAGTGGTGGTTTTGGCCGCGACCTCCATCCCAAGGCGCATCAGCTCGACGCTGTCGCCGGCAGAGGGCTTTTTCGTGGTTTGATTCGTGACCGTGCCCGATATGGGAGCTGCCATGACAGCGGAGCCACCCGCAATCAAGACGAAAACCGCGCACATCAGTGGCAAACCGGCAACCTTGGCGCGAAAAAACGAAAGCAAGCTGGAACGTTGAAGTTTCATGGAGTCTCTTTCTGATGGCAATTCACAGCAGTGACGAGTTCAGGCCGCGTGCACCGCGGTTTCCAGGAACTCAATTTCAGCAAGAATCTGAGCTGCTTCATTTTCCATACCTGCCCGCTGCGCCAGGTAATCTTCTTCCGGATATTTTCCCGCTCGATACTCGAAGTTCAAATCGCGAAGGTTTTCATAGATCGTATCTTTGCGCTCGCGCAAAAATTCCAGGCGCGTCTTCTGCGTCTGCTCTTCCGTTTTGGACTGAGGATAGAAAACATACACAAAGACGCCAATCAACAGCGCTGCGCAAGCCAGGATTGTGATCATGCTCATAAATCGGTCTCTCTTCGAACCTTATCCAGAATCGCGGTGGTGTGCGGGTCTGTCGCGCTTTCCGCAGGCATCGCAACCGTGTGCAGCTTCCATTTCCGAATCAACAAGGCCGTGCCCAGCATGGCCAGCAGAAAGACCACCCCCGGCGCAATCCAGGCGACTAAATTGAAGCCGCTTTGCGGAGGCGCGGCCAGAACCGTGGGTCCATACTTCTGCACGAAATTTTGCAGGATTAACTGGTCGCCGTCTCCGCGGTCGAGTGCAGTCCGCAACTCCGCTTCTTCCTGCGTGGAAACCGTGCAGCCGACGTGATTGCATTCCAGCAGGACTTGACCGCAGCCGCAGGTACACATCAACTTATGGCCCAATTTCTGATAACGATCGGACGTGTTGCCGGCACCCGCCATAAACAGCAGTAGCAGGCACGCCACCGAAAGCTGCACCCAGATCTTAATCAGGGAGCGATCGAAAACTCGTGGGTAGGGTCGACGTCCGCGCATGGATTAGTCCCCCACGCCCGCAGGGAGCGCCAACTCTTCTTCCGCCGGTTTGCGCGGCTTCGTCGCCTGCTCCGCGCTCATGTTTGGAACCAGGGCCAGCAGCGTGCCAAACGCCATCACCACCACTCCAATCCAGATCCATGCCACCAGCGGGTTTAGAATGACCTTAATGATGGGTTGATTCGTGTCCTGATTTCTGCCTTCATAGACCACGTATAAATCGCGCTGCAGGGTGGAATGATTCGCCACCATGGTTTCGGTTTGCTGGCTGGCATGATAGAAACGCCGTTCCGGCGCCATCTGAGTCAGAAATTTGCCGTTTTTGTATACGTTCAGCAATTCGTATTCGCTGTCGTAATTCGCATTCGAATCCTGGGTGTAGCTCTGGCAGACCAGGCGATACTGCCCGATTGTCATCGAGTCATGAAAGCCCATTTCCTGCTCGTTCGACTGATTGAAGGCCGACCCCGCCAGCCCGACAAAGACAATCACCACGCCGATATGCACCAGGTGGCCGCCATAGCGACGCGTGTTGCGTCGCGTCAGTTGCACCAGCGAAAGCAGCATGTTCTTGCCAGTGTGACGTTGAATGACTCGCGCGCCGCGCCAGAACTCGCTGCCCACTGCGGTAATCACCAGAGCCGCCAGCGAGAAGGTCATCAGAGAGTACAGCGTGCCCACATCCTGCCAGGGACGCATGCCGGCCGCCATCAAAACCACCGCCGTCGTCACTCCCGCGATTGAAGGCCATAGAAAGTTCCGCTTGACGCTCTTGAAGGAGGTGCTGCGCCACGCCAAAATGGGCCCAATGCCTGTTAGAAACAGGAGGAAAACGCCGATTGGCACTGCGACGCGGTTATAGAACGGCGGACCCACCGTGACCTTCGAGCCTTCGACATATTCCGAAATGATCGGGAACAGCGTTCCCCACAACACCGTAAAGCAAGCTGCCAGCAGCACAAGATTATTGAACAGAAAACTCGACTCGCGCGAGACCAGCGATTCCAGCTTGTGCTCCGACTGCAAATGATCCCGCTGCAAAATGTAGGTGAAAAGGCAAACGCTTAGCACGATCAGCAGGAAGCCCCAGAACCAGGTTCCAATCGATGACTCAGCAAACGCGTGCACAGAACTGACCAGTCCGCTTCGCGTCAGCAGCGTGCCGAGAATCGACAGCATGAACGTGGTGAAAATCAGCCACACGTTCCAGGACTTCATCATGCCGCGCTTTTCCTGCATCATTACCGAGTGCAGAAAGGCGGTGCCCGTCAGCCACGGCATCAGGGATGCATTCTCGACCGGGTCCCAGCCCCAGTAACCGCCCCAGCCTAGAACGGCGTAGGCCCAATGCATGCCAAGAAAAATGCCGCAGGTCAAAAATAACCACGTCACCATCGTCCAGCGACGGGTAATGTGGATCCACTTTTCCCCGGGGTAGCGCATCATCAACGCACCCAGCGCAAAGGCAAAAGGAACGCTGAATCCGACATAACCTAGGTACAACATCGGCGGATGAATCACCATCTCCGGATATTGCAGCAGCGGATTTAATCCAAAGCCATCCGCCGGCACGGCTCCCTGCGTCAGCGCAAACGGCGGTGCCGGAAACACGATCAATAAGGTGAAGAAGATCTGAACGGCAGCCAGAATGGTCGAGGCGTACGCCGTCAGTTTGACGTCGACCTTATGCCGGACCCGCAAGACAAATCCGTAGGCGCCCAGCAACCATGCCCACAGCAGCAGCGAGCCTTCCTGTCCCGACCACAGAGCCGCAAACTTGTACGGCCAAGGCAGTGCCCGGTTGGAATGGTGCAGGATGTAGGAAACGGAGAAGTCGTTGGTAAACGCGCAATAGACCAGCGCGAAAGCAGCCGCGCTCAGGGCAATAAAGCTCCCAATTCCCGCTCGTCGCGCAGACTCCGCCAGACGTTCAGGACCGAGGCTGACGTGTGGATGGACCGCGATCTGCCGCAGCGCGAAAGCGCCGACCACAAAGTTGTAGACGCACAGAACCAGACCGAAAAGAATTGCGAAACTACCGAATGCTGCCATAGCGCCTGCTGTATCCTGTCGCTTGTCGCCGAGCCAAAGGGCCACATGGATCGGCCCGGAAAAAATGCTGCCCCGCTCGCCGGAAAGCCGTCATTCTCTTGGATTCTCTATAGTCTGAAGCTTAGGAGATATGGCGTCGCCGACACAGTGACCACCATCACAATCATACAGATTTATCCTGAGTCGGCCTATCGTGCGCACCTGCGACAGCAGAGTCGAGACATCGATCCCAATCGGGCGATATCGGGCAAATACACGCATCTACAGGCGTGAGACATCGAAGATCCGCGAGCGCTTCCCGGAATCAGACAAGATGACCGCGAACCCCCAGCACAGGGCACTCGGCTCCCCGAATGATCTGCGACAGCGTCGACCAGGGTGAATGATCCGCCAAGGTTGAACTTTCTCGGACCCCGACCACAATCAGGTTGGCCGCTTCCGCTTGCGCAACTCGCAGGACTTCTTCGCTGGCATTGCCTGTCTCGACGCGTACCCTAGGCTCGCACCATTGCTCCGCATCCGGAGGTAGAAGCTGTCGTAATTTCTGCAACAGCAAACGATCCTCGCCGTTTAGGGAACTCTCCCCCGCTTTTGGCCCGGGCTTTCTTACGTGCAGCAACGTCAGCCGAGCAGCCATTTCCTCGGCGATTGAAGATGCGTACTGCGCCGGACGAAATGCGCTGGTTTCCAGGTCCGTGGCGAAAACGATGGATCGAATGGTGTCGAGGTTTTCGCGGCAATGTGGACCAATGACCAGCACCGGGCACGGCACCCTGCGAAGCACGCTTTCAGCGACCGATCCGAAAGCAAGTTTCTTCAATCCATCGGCTCCATGGGAACCCACAATCACCAGGTCCGCACTCTGCGCCCGTGCAATTCCATCGATCAAATCTGTCGGTTCGGCAAATTCAATAACAGTGCGATGGTGGATCGATCCGAGATTCGCCTTGGAAACGACGACTTCCATTTGGGCGCGAGCGGTGTCCAGATCCGCCTCCAATAACTCTGGGGTGGCTCCTGGACCATACAGTACCGGAGGAACGGCATGCACAAGAAAAAGCGTTCCTCCAAACTGGCCGGCAAGAGATTTCGCAGCGTTCAGCGCGGTAACCACGGGTCCGGAAAAATCGACGCCGAGAAGGATCGTTTTGAATTTTGCTTTGTAGGTTCCGAGCCGCAGTCCGGCGTCAATGGCGGAATCGGCTTGCACACGAGGTTGGTCCATAAACCCTCCTGAAACGCGTATGGAAATGCGCCCTCAAATCAGGTCGTTTTCAGCTCCGTCTGGAGCCTAGCGAAAAGGCTGGCCTATTTCAGTGACCCGGGTCACGGTATTGTCGCTCCCAGTCACGGATGTACCCCCATGGTTCGACCGGTGCAAACCTGGCGATCGATGCGTTTACCCATTCGATGGACCCATATTCGCAGCCGTCCCGGTACCGCTCCGTCCCGCCAAACGGCGCGTGCGACCCGGTGTGTTCTTATAAAAAAGGCTAATATGTGCTGTTCGTCACGTTTTAGGGAGTTGGACCCATGCTAGGGTCGCCATATAACACTGCGATCGAAACTGAGTAGAGGAGCGCAGTGGACGAAACGCAACTGAATCCGGGACGACGGAATAGAGCATCGAATGAGACAGCGATTCGACATTCAAATGTTTTTTCCTGTACCCGGTAGGATTGAGGTTTGGCTTCTTTCGTGAAAACCGTCGCGACTCCCATCCCTTCTAGAATCCCGACCCGCTGGCGACTTTTCCTGGCTGTCATGGGTCCTGGCATCGTTGTGATGCTTGCCGACACCGACGTTGGCAGCATCATCACGGCCGCGCAGAGTGGCGCCCAGTGGGGCTACAAACTTCTGTTGCTGCAGTTTCTTCTGATTCCTGTTCTCTTTATTGTTCAAGATCTCACTGTGCGCCTGGGAGTATTCACGGGCAAGGGTCATGGTGAGCTCATCCGGGAAAGGTTTGGCACGGGATGGGCCTGGGTCTCCGTCATCGGGTTGGCGGTGGCCACCATTGGAGCCCTGCTGACGGAGTTTTCCGGTGTTGCTGCCGTAGGTCAGCTTTTTGGTGTGCCGCGGGGCTTCAGCGTAGCCCTGGCGGCCGCATTTTTGCTGCTCGTCGTATGGACCGGTTCTTATCGTCGCGTGGAGCGCGTGGCCATCGCGTTGGGTCTTTTTGAATTTGCGTTTTTCTGGGTTGCCATCGCCGCCCACCCACACGCCCACGACCTGGCAGCCGGACTGATGCACGCCCCGTTGTCCTCCCCGGCCTACCTCTATCTCGTCTCCGCCAATATCGGCGCGGTCATCATGCCGTGGATGATCTTCTATCAGCAATCCGCTATCGCGGACAAAGGGCTCCGCCCCGAACACTATCGAGACGCGCGATGGGACACTGGAATCGGCGCCGTCGTCACTCAGTTGGTGATGGCGGCTGTTCTCGTAGCCACCGCGGCGACCATCGGAAAAGTGAATCCGAACGCAAGCCTGAATACCATCGGAGATATCACCCACGCGCTAACCCCATTTATGGGCGTTGCCATGGGACGATTGCTGTTTAGTCTCGGCGTCCTCGGCGCCGCCATGATTTCTTCCGTCGTAGTGTCCTTGGCTGCCGCCTGGGGATTTGGCGAGGTCACCGGCTACAAACACTCGCTCGAACATAATCCGCTGGAGGCACCCTGGTTTTACGTGGTCTTCACCATCGGCGTGGTGGCGGGTGCCGTGATGGTGGCGACGATTCCGAATCTTGTGGCTCTCACCATATGGGTGGAAGTCATGAATGCCTTCCTGCTCCCCATGGTGCTTGGTTTTCTGGTGGTTCTGTCCATGACGGCCCTCCCCCACCCTTACCGTCTCTCGGGAACCTATCGCTGGATCGTGGTGGGTATCACCGGGCTAACCTCTTGTTTGGCCGTTTACGCCGGTTTGCGGGGAATGTAACCCCCCGGCATTTCCCTAAAATAAATGCTCACCGGGGGCTGGCGGAACTCTATGATGGAACAAATTCGCTACTGTCTCCCTACGGCCTGCCTATGTTGCGCTATTCTTCGATCCCTCACCTGATCGCATTCGCTGCGTTGGTCTTCGTCTTCTGGTCCATGCTGCGACACCATGCGCGCAGGCAGGTGAATTCGTGGCTGGTCGCCTGGACCTTTGTCCTGCTACATTTCACCGCGCAACTCCTGAATCTGGGCAATGGTTTCTGGGGAACGGTTCTCGCAACAATGTCGCTGCTCGCGTTGGAGTTGGCAGGCATTGCCTTCGTACAAGCCGCTTCTCACCTCGACTTGGTGGAGCAACAGCCGATCGCCATGCTAACCTGGGTGACTGCTCTGTTGACATACGGCGCACTGGTGGTTTGGGGAGTAGAAGCGAAGCTGCCATACTATGTCGCCGTCGCGGTGCTGGCGATAAGCCTTTGCGTAGCGCATTTCAAAGTCCGAGCGCAGCGAAGTTTACGGGACAATGTTTTTAGCTATTCGTCCTCTCTGGTGCTGCCTCTATTGCTTGGTGTCCTGGTTCGTCAAGATCGAATGGGGTACGGCATTGACATCACCGTTTCATGGCTCTATCTGGTCGCAGGTACCCGATACTGGCAGCGATATCAGCACAAGACAATCGGCGTGCTCACTGCCGTCTTTGGCTTTCTCGCTGCATCGTTCGTTTTTCCAATTGCATTTCTGTTGCGATACACATCCGTGCCCCACTTGACCATCGATTCCACCATCCGAAACCTGCCGAAATTTATTATCGCCATTGGGATTTTGCTGACCTTCCTGGAGGAAGAAATCGGCAGAACAGAACACCTTGCCCTGCATGATGCGCTGACAGGCCTGCCCAACCGGCGCCTTCTCGAAGACCGCATGGCCAACATGCTGGAACGCGCAGAACGCAACCATAGTCATGCCGCCATTTTGGTGGTAGACCTCGACGGATTCAAGCAGATTAACGATACCCACGGACATGCGGTTGGAGATGAATTCTTGCGCGAGGTCGCGTTGCGCCTGGGGAAAGTGGTGCGAAAAGCCGACACTTTGGCGCGCTCCGGGGGCGATGAGTTTACTGTTCTGGTTTCGGATATTCTGCAGCCAAACGGCGCAAAGATTCTT
>JAJYBW010000137.1 GCA_021778815.1 Acidobacteriota bacterium
ATCCCCGCATGGAAGGCACAACCCTGCACGCCATCCTCGCCCCCGGCAAAAAGGTCGAGTCTGCGAAGAAGCCCGAAGCGCCCAAGCCTGACCCGCGAAAGACGGCATCCAGGCCGGTGGAAACCGCTGAATCAGTGCCGACTCCAGCCACCCAGGCCTGAGTCCAGCTTTACCGCAACAGCAAGTATTTCTGGCCGGAGAGAACGTGCCTTCAGTAGGCTCTCTCCGGCTTTGATCGTTTCTCCGCACTCGCTCTTAGCGGCAATCAACGATAATTCTTGCTAGGGGAAAATTCATGCATCGCGTCATTCGCGCCGGCCTGGTTGGATTCGGACATGGCGGCACCATCTTTCATGCACCGTTCCTGCAGGCCGTCGATGGGCTGGAACTGGCCGCCATCCTCCAGCGACATGGCGACACCGCCGCGCAGGCCTATCCCAACGCCGCCATCGCGCGCAGCATGGAAGACTTGCTGGCGCTGCCGGAACTTGACCTGATCGTCATCAGCACGCCCCCTTCGACCCATTTTGAGCTGGCCGCTCAGGCCCTCGAAGCTGGCAAGCATGTGGTTCTGGATAAGCCCTTCGTTGCGACCAGCGAAGAAGCTCGTCGGCTGATTGAATTGGCCCGCGGCCGCGATCGCATTCTCTCCGTCTATCAGAATTGTCGATGGGATGGAGACTTCAACACGGTTCAACAAATCCTCGGCTCCGGAGAACTCGGGCGGCTGGTCACATTCGAATCGCGCTATGACCGTTATCGACCAGGTGCACGCACCAAGCCGTGGCAGGAGAAGACCTCGCCCGGCAATGGCGTGCTGCATGACCTGGCAGCGCATCTGGTCGATCAGGCGCTGGTGCTGTTTGGCACGCCGGAGGCGATCTTCGCCGATGTTCGACTGGAGCGCGACACGGCGGTCGTCAATGATGCGTTTACGGTCTACCTCTACTATTCGCGACTCCGCGTTTTGCTCAGCTCCACCATGCTGGCTCGCACCGCCGGGCCGCGCTTCGTTGCAAACGGCACGCTGGGTTCGTATGTCAAGTATGGCCTGGATCCGCAGGAGCGCGCCTTGCAGGGCGGCGCCAAATTAGGCGGCCCACACTGGGGAGAAGACCCTGAAGCGAATTGGGGAACGCTGGCAACCATGCGCGACGGCCAGCCGGTCGAGCGACGCGTCCCCACATTGCCGGGTGACTATCGCAAGTATTACGAGAATGTTCGCGACGCGATCTGGGGAGTGGCGCCTCTCGCTGTCACCGCGGAGCAAGGCTGGCGCACCATCCGCCTGCTGGAACTGGCGCTGGAAAGCAGTGCAGCACGCTGCGCCATCTCCTGTGCCGCACTCGACCAGACACCATAACCTTTGCTCGACCCAGAAAGCTATTCTTCTTGTAACAGCTGGTTGGGATCGATGCGGAGCGCACGCCGCGCTGGAATCCATGTCGCCAGCAATCCCAATAACGCCATGGTCACCATCACACCACCCAAAACCAAGGGATCTCGAGGCGTCGCCTCATAAACGATCTGCGCCAGCAGTCGGCTGGCGAGTGCGCCGAGCAGCAATCCCGCAATCAACCCGACGATAAGCAGTCCGAGAGGCCTGGCCAACGCGGTCGCGGTAATCCCGATAATCAGGATAGGATTACGTGTCCAAGCCCACCTGTTTACGTGCAACGTTGTATAGATTTCCAGGCTGCGGCACGTTCAGCGGCTTCAGGATCAGTGCATTCAACACACTGAAGGCGACTACGTTCGCACCCACGCCAAGAGCCAGCGTCAGGATCGCTGTAATGGCAAAGTCCGGCGAATTGCGGAGTTGTCGGACCGCATAGCGCAAATCCTGCAGCAAACTTGGCATGGATACTTCCCCCTGAGGAGTATGTACGCAGCGAGAGGCTGCATGTTCCTTGCCAAATGGAATCAGAAACGTTGCTGAGTGGAATCAGTAAGATTCGGCGACCTGGTCGCGGTGAAAACACCAAAACGTGTCCGCTTCCGGACATGAAAGTCCGGAAGTGGACAGCGGAAGCGTCAACAATTATGGGCGGGTATCGTCGCGCAGCTCGGCTTGGGTATTCGACTTCTGCAATTCCTTGATCGCCGCAAGCACTTCTTCGCTGTGATGGCTGGGATCGACGCCAATCCATTCCTTCACAATCTTGCCTTCAGGATTGATGAGGAACGTATTGCGCTTGGCGATTTTGAAGCCCATGTAATCGCCAAGCGAACCGTACTGTGCGACAACTTTTTTGTCCGGATCGGCCAGCAGTTTAAAGTGCAGCCCGTCCTTGGTGCAGAATTCCTGATGGCTCTTCACCGTGTCGACGCTCACGCCCAGCACCACCGCGTTCACCGCGTCGAACTTGGCCATGTCGCGCTGAAAATTCTTGGCTTCAATAGTGCAGCCGGAGGTCATGTCCTTGGGATAGAAATACAGCACCACCCACTTGCCGCGATACTGGTTCAGGCTGATGTTTGCGCCTTCCTGAGAAGGCAGCGTGAAGGTCGGCGCCGTCTGGCCGACTTGCGGAATCGGCTGGGAAGCGGCGAACACGCGCACCCCCATATACAGAACCACAACGGTAAGCAACGCTACGAGCGAAATACGGGTCAGGTTCATAAGAAATCTCCGGCCTCGATTATACGGATGTGCAGATTACGCTGGCGACCGGAGGATCGACCCGCGTCGCTACTTTTTTTCGCCCGTGTGCCGGTTCACGTCCGCGACAATGGTAATCCGGGCGTGATCGGCGGCGGCGACCACCGCCTCCAGATCGAAAATCAACGTCCGCTCGGCCTCAATTGCCAGACAGGTTGCGCCTGCCTGCTGCATCGCATTGATGGTCCCAATCCCAATCACCGGAACGTCGAAACGCAGGTCCTGCTTGGGCTTCGCGACCTTCACCACCGTCAGCGACCGCTCCAGAGTGGACGCGTCGCCGGTTTCTTCCAGCGATCGCAGAATCTCCCCAGCGCGCGCGATTACCGCGTCCGTGCCTTCCATCGCCTCGACTGCAACGCACGCCTGCGCTGCGATCACCGCGGTCTGGCCAATGTCGTAGGCAGCCAACGCGTTGGCGACGCCGCGGCCGTAGGCAATATCTCGCTGCTCGGTCGCATTGGGCCTGCGCTTTGTAAGGACCCCGGGTTGCGCCAGCAATGGCTCCAGAAATGTCGTAGAGGAAATCAGCTCGATGCCTTCATCCTGCAGTACCTTCGCGATTGCTCCCAGCAATCCATCGGTGTTCCGCGACGATAGTGAAAGCAGCAGCTTCGCCAACAACCAGTCCGGTCGAATGCTGGAAAAAATCTGCTTGTGCTTCACCTGCCCGGCCATCACCGCTTGGGTGACACCTTCAGCATGGAACATGGCAATCAGCCGCCCCAGCTCGCCCAATGAAAACCAGTGCACCCGCACGCCGGCATCGCGCGCTGCGCGCGTTTCCACTTCCGGCTCCGTCTCCTCGCGGATCGCGGCGACAATCACTTCCGTGCCATGCGCCCGCGCCGCATCCAGCAGCAGAAACGGAAATCGCCCATTCCCCGCGATCAGCCCCAGCCTTGCGGGTCGAGTAGCGGCTTGGACAGGTGTGGGCATGTTTGGTTTTCGGATTATTTCAGAACGCCGCGGGTCGAGCTTTCGATGAAATCGATGAGGTAGCGCACTTCGTCTGATGAAACTTCTTCGGCCTTCAATTTCTCTACCGCCTGCGTCGTGTTCAGTTTTGCTCCGCGCAATGTTTTGTAGGCATGGTGAAGATCGCGCATCTGCTCGGGAGAGAACCCTCGGCGCTGCAGGCCCACACGATTCAATCCGAAGGCATGCGCGTCGCGTTTCGCAGAGGTCAGCGAAAACGGCAGCACATCCTGGATGATGATCGAGCCACCGCCGACAAATGCGTAGCGCCCGATGCGGCAAAACTGGTGCGCGGCGGAAAGCGCTCCCAGCGTCGCATAATCCTCAATGGTGACGTGACCCGCCAGTGTGGCTCCGTTCGCCAGAATGCAATGGCTCCCCACCTGGCTGTCGTGTCCAATGTGCGCATAGGCCATCACCAGGCAGTCGCTGCCAAGCCGTGTGATACCACCGCCGCCCTTCGTTCCCCGCGAAATGGTGACGTATTCGCGGATCACGTTGCGGTCGCCGATTTCAACCTGGGTGGGTTCACCCTGGTACTTCAAATCCTGTGGCGGCACGCCGACCGCCGTGAAAGGAAAAATCTTGTTCCCGCTGCCCAGCCGGGTATGGCCGTCGACAACCACGTGGGAAACCAGTTCGCAATCTTCCGCCATCTCAACGTTCGCGCTGACCGTGCAAAACGGTCCGACAACGCAGCGCGCACCGATGATTGCACTATCCGCAATAACGCTGGAAGGGTGGATCCGCGCGGTGGAATGAATACTCACGCTTCGACAGCGGCCTCTTGTGGCGCGGTTGCCGCATCGCTTGCGGTCTCCGACTTGATGGGGCGATTGCGCGGCACCATCTGCGACGTCACCGTTCCCTCGCAAATCAGCTTGCCGTCCACGTACGCTTTTCCCTGCATCCGCATCATGCGGGTGCGCCAGTTCAGCACATCAATTTCCAGTCGCACCTGATCGCCCGGCAGCGCGGGACGCCGAAAACGCGCGTGCTCCACCCCGGTAAAGACAATCAGCTTCTCGGTTGGATCCGGCATCTCCACCATCACCAGGATGCAGCCGGCCTGCGCCAGCGCTTCCAGCAGCAACACTCCCGGCATAATGGGGAAGCCGGGAAAATGCCCTTGAAAAAATGGCTCGTTGATGGTGACGTTTTTGATGGCGACAATCCGCTTTTTGCGCTCCATCTCGACCACTCGGTCGACCAGCAGAAATGGATAGCGATGCGGCAGGAGTTTCATGATCTCGACAACGTCGAGCGGAGCTTTCAGCAAGCTGTCTTCGGGAGTTGCGTGCTCGTTATTTTCCATAGCTACCCAGCAGATTATAAAACGCCGCGACGATGGAGCGCGGACCTTCTACACTTTGCCCGCATTTTCATAGCGCGCCTTCAGATCCTTGTAACGATCCGGCCGAGTGGTCCCCATCAAATGGTCTTCCAGTTGATCCAGAAATCGGTGCCACCCCGCGCCCAGTCCGGCCATCAGTTCAGGACGCACTCCCACATGAGAAAAGTGCAGCTTTGTCTCCACCGCGTCGCCTTCCAGCTTCCAGTTCACCAGCGAATCTCCCCATGTATAGATCAACAGATGTGACGGTTCGAAGTTGCAGACAATCCCTTCCAGTGATCCCTCCGCAGAAAACTCAATGTGGATTTTGCCGCCCACGCGCGGCTCCAACTGGGTCGGAAACTTCATCCATGCCGTAATCTCTTCCGCGCAGGAAATCGCGCTCCACACCCGCTCCAAACTCTGCGGATAAGAACGCTCCCAGTCCAGCCGATAGATCGCCTCCACCGATGCAATGGAGTCATTCGGCTCCTCTTTCGGAGGCTCGACGCTCTTCGCAAAAGGATTTTTCATCATTCCTCCATCGGCATTCCAGCAGTCATTTCAGGTGGGCCGCGGCATAGTCGGGATCAAATAAATTCTCCGTCACCGCAACGTTATATTCCGCACGCAACAGAAACGTCTGCTCCACAATTTCGCCGTTATGGGTTCGCGTCACGGTAAAAGGCGTCGCAATGCCATCGATCCGGTGATAGTTATCGAACTCGACAGCATCCACGTTCTTGTCATGGAACCGTGGATCGCGCCACTCGAAGCTAAGCCGCAAGGGGAGGTGACTCTCTGCGTCTACGTCGAGCGTCACCGCATTGTGGGCAACATTCATAAGCGTGAACTTTTCCGCCAGGTGTCGCTCTACCTGCGCGGTGCCCGCATCCAGAACCACCGTGGTCGGATCGGCAATCCACCGACCCAGCACCCTTCGCAGAGAGTGCTTCTGCCAGCGCACATGGTCTTCTAGTTTTTCTGCTGGCAGATTTTTCTTTCCCTTGTAGGTGATCTCCCACCCGCTCGAACCGGAATAAATCTGCACCACCCGGCCCTTGTCGAGTTCCACCCGCACTTTCTTAGGATGCTCGCGGCTGATCACCGCGTCCGCCACTTCTCCAGTTGGATTGCCCTGAAAGAACGATGCGATGCGAACCTGTTCCCGGCTTGTTCGCAGTCCCACCCATGCCGGACCACCCAGCGCCTGGATCGTCGCCGCGAGTGCCGCATGCGCTTGCCGCGGGCTCGCAACCGCCGCAGCATCCGTGGCCTGCGCCATCAGCAACGCTGGCGACAGCACGCCAACCATCAACGCCAACCCCAGCCGCAGATGTCTCGCCCACCTACCCCACCAGGACCGAGCCGCCATTGACATTGAAGACCTCTCCGCTGACGAAGCCGGCGAATGGAGTGCACAAGAACAACACCGGCCCTGCAATCTCCTCCACGCTGGCCGCGCGTCCCAGCGGAATCCCTGAAACCACGCGCTCGCATTTTTTCGGGTCGCGCAATGTCGCCGCCGACATGTCCGTATCCACCCAGCCCGGGGCCACGCAATTCACGTGGATGCCTTCGCGAATCAACTCGCTCGACAGGCTCTTCGTGAAGCTAATCAGAGCGCCCTTCGACGCGGCGTAGTCGGAATGCATCGCTTCTCCGCGCTGCCCGGCCGTCGAGCTGATCAGCACGATGAACCCCGCCGCCGCATTTTTCTCCGGCCTGCCCTGCTTCTTGAACTGCCCCACCGCCGCCTGCACCACGCCAAACATACTGTCCAAGTTGATGTGCATGGTGCGATGCCATTGCGCATCCGCCATGCGCTCAATGGGCGCATCGTCGGGCGGCCAAATGCCATGATTCCCCACCAGGCAATCGAGCCTGCCAAACGCGCGCACCGTATCCTCGACCAGCTCCCGGCCATGCGATGGGGTGGTCAGTTCACGGTGCACTGCCAGGCAGCGCTCCGGACCACCACATTCCGCCGCCAGCGCTTCGGCCTCTTTCGCTGCACTGCGGTAGTTGAACACCACTTTGGCGCCTGCCTCGACAAACAGCCGAACCGTGGCCGCGCCAATTCCACGCGACCCTCCTGTGACCAGCGCGACTTTTCCCTGCAGCGAGAGCAGCACTCCTGAATGAGATCCCTTTTCTGTCATAGTCTTGACGCTAAAAGAAGGCAGGCGATCCTGCAACCCCTCCGGCTCGTTCTCCATGGGAGATCGAGCTTTGGCAGCACGCCGATATCAAGGTGCTGTCTTCGAAATTCCCGGGCACGGCGGCGCCACATAATGCGGAACATTTGCCTGCTGGCGCTTTAGCGAGGCATCCAGCATCTGCAGCGCTTTCACGTTTGCGGGCTCCAGCAGCGACTGCGAACATGCCACGGAATGACCCGCCACTCCCTTTTGAAAAGATTGATGGCTCCATGGCAAGTACAGCAGGGCTCCGTAATTGCCGTTGCAGTCCTTGGCATCGCATCCGCTGAAACTGACCCCGAAGTTGGCCCCGGTGCCGGGAATCAAAACAAAATTGTCGCTGCTGGCCGCTTGAAATGGGCGCTTCAGATAGCCGGAATCCCAGGTCACACTGGCCTGCCCGCCGTCGCGCAGGAACACCACGATCCGCCAGCCATGTTTGCCGCTGGTCAGCGCCGCCGCATAGGGCGAGGCAAACGGTGGCATTTCCAGCCGATAGAGATCCAATTGATAGAACTGCAGCCATTGCCCCATGCGCTGCAGATCCGCGCCTGTATAGCCCTTCTGACAGAGCGACGGCGTCGCAGGAGTCAGCCACAACGCTCCCAGCAGCCATGCAGCAGCCAGCGAAATCATCGATCGTCGCAACATCTCTCCTCCGGGTATTCCTCCATCGACGCGGCGCCGCCATGTCGGCACTTGTTCACAAACTGCGAACTGAATGCACAAAGCGCGCGATTTCTTCCTCGGCATTGTAGTAGTGCACCGAGGCTCGCACCATCGTCGTCAACCCGCGCTGCTCCATATCAATCCGCGTGGAACCCAGCGGGGTTACCCGCACATTGATCCGCTGCTCTCGCATGGCTGCAACAATGGCCCTGGGGTCGTGGGCGTCATGCGTGAAGGTGACGATGCCGCATCGCGGCTGGCGACCGCTACCTGGGAGATCGCGCAACGTCACACCAGGAATTTCGGCCAGATGTTCGCGTAATTGCTCCGCCAGCATCGTTACCCGCGCTGCAATGTTGTCCAGTCCCACCGCCACCGCATACTCGACGGCCGCTCCCAGTCCCAACTGGCACGCCACCGAGCCTCCTGAGATTTCAAATCGGCGAGCATCCTGGCGCAACTTGTATTCATCTCGCGCAATCCACTCGGCGGAGCAAATGTCGATTGGCGTTGGCTCCAACCGCTGCAGCATCGATTGCCGGATATACAAAAACCCTGTTCCCCGCGGCCCGCGCAGGTATTTGCGGCCCGTGACGGCCAGCATGTCACAGCCCAGCTCCTCCACCTGCAGCGGCATCTGTCCGGCCGACTGGCAGGCATCCAGCAAATACGGGATTTGATTCCGGCGCGCGATGCGACCGACTGCAA